>JAGHDT010000410.1 GCA_021159805.1 Anaerolineae bacterium | reverse complement strand
TACGAAGTGGTGGGATAGGCGTAGGAAGAGGCCCTCACCCCCACCCCAACCCTCTCCCTCTCCCACCAGAAGACGTGGGAGAGGGGGAGGGAGCAGAAACAGATGCACTTCTGATTCCTTTCTTCCCAAGTCTTGGCGAGCGAGCACAACTTCTGGTTCCTTGCCCCTCTCCCAGGTCTCCGCGAGAGGACGCAATCAGGTATGGTGAATTCTGGCCTCGTCTCCCATTCCGGCTGCCAGGAACGGGAGATGGGGAAGGGCGCGTCGACAGACACACTTCTGGTCCCTTCCCCCTCTCCCATTCCGTCCGCGGAGGATGGGAGAGGGGGAAGGTTAGGATGGGGGTGAGGTCTCCGCCTCACACAACAGCCCCGCCACCACCGCGGCACGCTCCGGCAGTGACGCGATCTCAATGTACTCGTGCTCGGCGTGCGCCCCATCGCCGGTGACGCCCAGCCCGTCCAGCGTCGGGATGCCCAACGCTGAGGTGAAATTGCCATCGCTGCCCCCGCCGGAGGAGCCTTCCTCCAGATCAAGGCCCATCTCCAGCCCGACCCGCCGCGCGGTCTCGAACAGCGCCACCGTGCCGTCCGTTCGTTCCAGGGGCATCCGTTCGAAACCCCCACTGACGGCGACCTGCGTCTTGGGATTGAAGGGCTTCAGGCCCAGGATCACAGCCTCGATCCGCCGGGCTTCTTCTTGTGTCCAGGCCCGGGTATCGACATCTGCCCAAGCGCGCGCAGCGACCACGTTGCTGCGGGTGCCGCCCTCGATAACGCCCACGTTGACCGTGGTCCCCACCTCGTAGTCCGTCAAGCCGTGCAAGTGTAGGATCTGGCGCGCCAGCTCCTCGACAGCACTCACACCCTCCTGCGGCGCCGATCCGGCGTGCGACGCCAAGCCGGTCACCTCCACCGCGAATGCCCCCACACCTTTGCGGGCCGTCTTTAGCGCCCCACCCGGCACCGCCGGCTCCAACACCAGCACATAGGCGGCTTCTGACGCTTCGGACTCGATCAAGGCCTGCGAGGTGTTGCTGCCGATTTCCTCATCAGCGTTGAGGACCAGGATGACGGGCCGCGGCAACACCAGGCCCAGCTCTTGGATCGCCCGGATCGCGAACTCGGCGATCACCAGACCGCCCTTCATGTCATAGACGCCGGGGCCTGTCGCACGCCCTCCGTCGACCGTGAAAGGCTTGTCGTCAAGCGTACCCAAAGGCCAGACGGTATCAAAGTGCCCTAGAATCACCGCTGGGGGCCTGGCGTTGGCCTCGGGCGACGTGCTGGGGACCAGGACACGCACGTGGTTTCCGCGCTCGGCGTTCTTGACAATACGCACCTCGCCACCAAGATTGCGCCATCGCTGTGCCAGGACCTCTGCCAGAGCGTCGAGATGCGCCTTGTCCGTGCTGGGTGATTCGTGATTGACCAGATCCTCGAGCGATGCAAGCATCTCGCCCTGATGTGCATCCAGGTAACGACGTAATGCTAGAACGTTCATGTTCCTTCCTATCGACAGATTAACGTTCAGACGTTTGAACGTTCCAACGTTCTGACGTTGGTGCTAGCCGAGCGCTACGTCATCGCGACGCAGTATGCCGGCTGAGCGAAATCCTCGGGCCGCCGTCAGCTTACGCGCAATCACGGCCAACGCCTGGCCGGTCTCCGGATGAATGGTGTAGGGCGCTATGTCGGCAAGGGGCACCGCCACGTGCGGGAATCTCAGGATGTCCGGATCCGGGATATGACGTGATCCCAGCTCGAGCACATCGTGGTTGAAGAGCACGATATCCAGATCGATCGTGCGCGCCGCGTTCTGATCCTCGGTGCGCACGCGGACCAAAGCCTGCTCTATCGGCTGCAGCACACCGGATTTCAGGACACTGGCAGACAACGATGTCTCAATCAAGACCGCCGCGTTGAGGAAATTCGCCTGGTCCACCGTGCCGACCGGCGCAGTCTCATAGACCGGGGACAGAGCCACTACCTTGACCTCATCGTGCGCGCGCAGCTGATCGATCGCCGCTTGCAGGTTGGCCACAGGGTCGATATTCGAGCCCAAGGACACAAAGACGCGGTTGGGCTGCGCTGCCAGATCCTCGCGGGTGCGTTCGATCTCAACTCCGACGGACCGCGCGAACCGCAGCGCTCCGGGCTTCTCAACACGGACGCGAGCCGCCTCGACACGCGGATCGGCCAGACAGAGCGCGACGACCTCCGCCGCCAGGCGCTCGACCAAGAAGAAGCTGGACGCCTCGACCATCCGGATCACACGCTTGGTCAGCGTGCGATAGTTGACGGCGTCGCTGATGTCATCCGATCGACCTGCTACCGACGTGTCCGCAAAGAGCGTGATGTTGAGCAGGATATCCTGCCGCTTCTCACGCTCCTCCTTGTTGATGCCCACGATACCCCGCAGGAGTAGGTCTTTGATGTGAATCTCGTCTCGCATACGCACAGCCTCCTACAGGTGCTCGCCGCCGGTCACATAGAGCAGCTCCCCGGTCACGAAGTCCGAATCCAACAGGTACAGCACGGCCTTCACAATCTCCTCCGGTGAACCGGAGCGCGCCAGCGGCAGCTCCGCGGCCTTGCGTACGACAGACGTCTCGTTGGCCCCCGGCGGCGGCAGGATCAGCCCCGGTGCAATCGCGTTGACCTGGATCTCGGGTGCCAGCGCCAGCGCCAGGCCCTTCGTCATCCCCACCACCCCCACCTTGGTCAGGGTGTAAGCCATATGATCCGTGCCGGGGCGCACGCCGCGCCAGTCGGCGATGTTGACGATGTGCCCACGCGTGCCGCGCGCCTTCACGTGGCGGCCAAACGCCTGGCTGAGAAAGAAGGGTGCCTTCAGGTTGATCGCAAAATGCCGATCCCAGT
This sequence comes from Anaerolineae bacterium, assembly GCA_021159805.1. Taxonomy (GTDB): domain Bacteria; phylum Chloroflexota; class Anaerolineae; order B4-G1; family SLSP01; genus PWVB01. The sequence goes on along the minus strand of JAGHDT010000410.1, from coordinate 1,361 downwards.
TCTCCTCGGTCGTAGTATCCCACTCTCCGCGCTCGAAGATCGCCGCGCTGTTGACCAGGATGTCGAGATGTCCGAACCTGGCCAGGACCTCATCGACCAGCCGGGCCATATCCGACGTCAGGCTGAAATCCGCTTGAAACGCAGCAGCCCGGCAGCCCGACGCCGCGATCTCGGCGACTACGGCCTCAGCCGGGCCGGCCGAACTGTTGTACGTTATCGCCACATCAGCGCCCTGTCGCGCCAACGCGACCGCGATCGACCTGCCGAGCCGCACCGCACCACCGGTCACCAAGGCGACTTTGTTCTTGAGTTGCATGGCTCGCTAGAAACTCACTGCGTTGCGTCCGATATGCTCGAAAAACTCGGAGCGAATCGCGTGGTCGGTCTTGAACTGACCGAACATCGCGCTGGTGGTCATCCGCGCGTTAGCCTTCTTCACACCGCGCATCGCAGCGCACATGTGCAGTCCCTCGATAACCACGGCCACGCCCTGGGGATGCAACGTTTCCTGAAGGAAGTCGGCGATCTGCTGCGTCATACGCTCCTGCACCTGCAGCCGCCGCGCGAACATCTCGACAATGCGCGGGATCTTGCTCAGGCCGATGACCTTGCCATCAGGGATATAGGCCACATGCGCCTTGCCCAGGAAGGGCAGCATATGATGCTCGCACATGCTGTAGTAGTCGATGTCCCGCACCAGCACCATCTCGTTGTACTGCACATTGAAGACGGCGCCGTTGATCAACCGCTCAGCATCAACGTGGTATCCCGCGGTCAGCTCCTCGTACATCCGGGATACACGCCCCGGGGTCTTGAGCAGCCCCTCACGCTCGGGGTCCTCACCGATCGCCTCAAGGATCATCCCCACGGCACACTCGATCTCGTCACTGCACTCTGCCTGCGGTATGTCCAGAAGATCGTTCCTGAACACATCATAGTAACTGGGTGTAATCTCCAACGGTTTGTCCATTGCTGTCTCCCTATATTATTGTCTGCGCTATCCCTCCTGACTAGACGCAGCTGGGCACGATTACCTTACGTCGTCATCAAGGAATTCCATAATTGGCACAGATATCATATACAGAAGTCAGACCTAACGTGCCTCACCGCGTGTCACACCCAGCATGCACAGAACCGCCAGCAGGAAGAAGAACGGCGTGACAATGAAGATCAGATTGTAGTCCCCCCCGCCCCACTGGACGATATAGCCGTTGATCATAGGCCCGGCAACCGCCGCCAGCTGGGAGGCGATATAGTAGAAGCCGGTGTAGGCCCCCACATCGGCGTCTGTTTCCGCAGTGTCAAGAACCATCGGGAGTGAGTTGATGTTCACGAGCGCCCACCCGGCCCCGCCAATGCCC
>JAGHDT010000398.1 GCA_021159805.1 Anaerolineae bacterium | reverse complement strand
GCTACGGAGTTTTAGTGAGGGGGCAGTGCGATGGGCAAGAGAGGATGGCGTTCAGCATGCGGGGTTATCGGGTCGTCTGTACAGGATGCGATCTGACAAGTGAGGAATATGACAGGACTTGAGACAAAGCACGCAAGGCTACAGCAAATCATCGAGGCGATGGAGAGCGTCGTCGTTGCTTACTCCGGAGGTGTGGATAGCAGCTATTTGCTGGCTGCCAGCCTGGACACGCTCGGACCGCAGCGGGTGTTGGCCGCCACGGCGGACTCGCCGACCTACCCTGCCAGCGAGCGAGAGGAGGCAGCGGCGCTGGCGCGCAGCCTGGGTGTGCGCCAGGTTGTCATTCGTACCGATGAGCTATCCGACGAGAACTTCAGCGGCAACCCGACGAACCGCTGTTTCTTCTGCAAGACCCACCTGTTCACGGCGCTCGGCAGGGTCGCAGCGGAGGCAGGACTCTCCACGATGGTCTACGGCGCTACGCGGGATGACCTGGGTGACCACCGGCCCGGTATGCAGGCGGCCCGGGAGCTTGGAGCGCGTGCGCCACTGGTCGAGGCCGGACTGACAAAAGACGACGTTCGGCAGTTGTCACGCGCGCGAGGACTGCCCACCTGGGACAAGCCGGCGATGGCGTGTCTTGCCTCGCGCTTCCCCTATCACGCCATCATCACCGAGGAAGCCCTGGGCCGCGTGGAAGCGGGCGAGGATTTCCTCCGTCGCGAGATCGGTCTGCGCCAGGTTCGACTGCGGCACCACGACACAATCGCCCGACTCGAGATGACCTCAACGGATATGCCACGGGTGCTGAAGCAGCGTGATCGGATCACGGCTTACCTCAAGAGCCTGGGCTACGCCTATGTGACGTTGGATCTTCAAGGGTTCCGCAGTGGGAGTATGAACGAAACGTTGTCTCTGAGGTGAGTCTGGAAGAAGGTTCAAGATCGTTGATAAGGAGATCAAGATGAATATCGCACAGGATATCACGAAACTGGTAGGTGGGACGCCATTGGTGCAACTGAATCACGTGGTTGGGGACGCACAGGCCCGTGTGGTTGCCAAGCTGGAGGCATTCAACCCCCTGAGCAGTGTCAAGGATCGAATTGGCGTGGCTATGATCGACGCAGCTGAGCTCGCCGGGGGGATCGGGCCCGATACCGTTATCGTCGAGCCGACCAGCGGCAACACTGGCTTAGCCCTGGCCTTCGTCTGTGCTGCCCGCGGCTATCGCCTGATCTTGACGATGCCCGACTCGATGAGTGCTGAGCGTCGCGCCTTGCTCCGGGCCTTGGGCGCCGAGCTGGTCCTGACGCCGGGCGGCAAAGGGATGCTTGGTGCAATCGACAAAGCCGGGGAGCTTCGTGATGAGCTTCCTGACGCGTTCATCCCACAGCAGTTCCAGAATCCGGCCAACCCGCAGATTCATCGGGAGACCACGGCGCTGGAGATCTGGCGGGACACCGATGGTCAGGTGGATATCTTCGTGTCCGGTGTTGGCACCGGAGGGACCATCACGGGTGTGGGAGAGGCGCTGAAGGCCAAGAAACGCGGCTTGCAGGCCGTTGCCGTCGAGCCCACAGGGTCCCCGATTCTGTCAGGGGGTGAGCCCGGTCCCCACAAGATCCAGGGAATCGGTGCCGGCTTCGTGCCGCAGGTCCTTAACAGAAGCGTGATCGACGATGTGGTCAAGGTCACCAACGAAGAGGCTGCGACGATGGCACGGCGCCTCGCGCGGGAGGAAGGGATCCTTGCCGGCATCAGCTCCGGTGCGGCGGCACATGCCGCCATCGAGGTCGCCAAGCGCCCAGAGAATGCCGGAAAGTTGATCGTTGTGTTACTGCCTGACACGGGAGAGCGCTATCTCAGCACCGGCCTCTTCGACGAGGAGTAGCATTCTTTCGCCATTCCTGGGGGCCCTGTACTCCGCTGGGGCAGCTGTCGGCCCCAGCGGAGAAGCTTCGGCATCTGACCAGCCTGGCGACTGGCTGTTGTCGATCGCCGATTGCCTCTGTAGAGACGATCCGGTGGATCGTCTTCTTCAGGCTAGCTTTCCCAACACGTGGATCGCCGCACAAAGAAGACGTGCCACCAGCACGTCTCTACAGGGAAAAGTGTTCGCGTGGGGTGTCGGTTTCTCAGCGCTGTGGCAGAATGACGCCGCCCCCCAGCGTCTCTTCGCCGTCATAGAGCACCAGGTACTGCCCCGGCGCCACATCGCGCTGCGGCACATCGAAGTCCACGCGTACACGCTGCTCAGATAGCGGCGTCACCGTGACGGTGCTGGGCGCGGCCTGGGAGCGAATCTGGGCCTCAGCTCGGAAAAGCTCCTGCGGCGCCTCACCACTGATCATGTGCGTCTCGTCAACGAGACACGTGGTGAAGGCCAACTCCTCCCACGTCCCCACGATAAGCGCGTTCTCCTCCGAGATAATGTCCACGACGTAGAATGGCTTAGCCGCGGATCCTGCCGAGGTGATGTTCGGGCCTCGACGCTGTCCGATGGTATAGGCGGGCAGTCCCTGATGCTCTCCCAGACTACGCCCCTGCGTATCACGAATGGGTCCGGGGGTGAAGAGCTCCGGGAGCCGCTGGGCAAGGAAGTCCCGGTAGTCGCCGGTGGCGAGAAAGCAAAGATCCTGACTGTCGGGCTGATCGGCGACCGGCAGCCCACGCTCGCGAGCGATCTCGCGGACCCGGGGCTGGGTCATCTCCCCCAGGGGAAAGAGGGCGTGGGCCAACTGGTGCTGTCCCAGGATATGCAGGAAGTACGACTGATCTTTCTGGGGGTCCACGCCGCGCAAGAGCTTATGATGCCCTCCGTTCAGTTGTATCCGGGCATAGTGTCCGGTCGCTATGAACTCTGCCCCTGAGCGAAGCGCGAGTTCCAACAGAAAGCCGAAACGGATGGTCCGGTTGCACGGCACACAGGGACACGGGGTGCGACCGGCAGCATATTCGGCGACGAAGGTGTCGACGACCGCTTCCTTGAACTCCTCCTGCACATCGATCAGGCGGAACGGGATGCCCAATTGCTCGGCCACTTCGTGCGCGCGGTTCACGCTTTCGGGGGTGCAGCAGCGGTTGATCCCGCATCCCCCCCCGGGCAGCGCTTCTCCGCCCCCAGTTTGAGCATCACGCCGGTCACGTCATAGCCCTGCTCGACAAGCAGTGCGGCAGCGACCGCACTGTCGACCCCGCCGCTCAAAGCCGCCACCACAGGGATCTTCTCTTCGTCGATACCGCTCTTCATCGGTGATTCATCCTTGTCCTGATCGTGCGCTCCTATTGTCACTGGCCCACGTAGCGTGAGTAAAACGCGCGAGCAGCGCCTTCGTCACCGGTCCCGTGGATGATGGCGCGCCCGTTGCGAAATAGGACCATCTCGTGAGGAGGGGCGGTGAAGCGGAGCAGATACGCGTTGTAGACGACCTCTCCCAGAGGAGTCAAACGATCGGCCAGCGTCCTGAAGTCGATGTCACCAGCGTGTTGTGGATGAACTTGCACGGCGGAGCGCCCACAGAGGGCTGTCGCCCGGGTGGCGTGCTCACCGTTCAGATACTCATAGTGCCTGCCGTGGCAGATCGGACACGGTTCGGTGGTCTCCGGCACGGTTACGCTGATGAACTCCCCGCTCCAGACGTCGAGATACCGCAGCTCTCGGCACAGCAGCTCTCGGTTCCCGGTCAATAGCTTCAGGGCCTCGGTGACCTGGAGTGCGGCGATGACCTGCGGCACAGTGCCCAGGACGCCCGCTGTCTCGCAGGTCGGCATAGAGCCCGGGGCCGGAAGATTGGGCAACAGAGCGTGGAAACACGGGCCGTCGCTGGGCAAGATCGGCATCGTCACCCCGTATGTGCTGATGACGGCACCGTAGATCCAGGGAACCGCGTGCTTGGCGCACGCCTCCGCCAGCAGCATGCGGACCTCGAAATTGTCGCTGCCGTCGAGCACAACATCACAATCTTTCATCAGGCTCTCTATGTTCCGGTGCGTTACGTCGGCTACCACCGGCTCAACCGTGACACTGCTGTTGATCTTCGTGAGTTTCTGCGCAGCCGCGACAGCCTTGGGCAGGTTGGCGGCGATGTCCTCCTCATCGAAGAGAGTCTGTCTCTGCAGGTTGTGCAGCTCAATGAAGTCCCGGTCCACCAGCCGGACGTAGCCGACTCCGGCGCGCACCAGCCCAGAGGCCAGGGCTGTGCCGAGGGCGCCTACGCCCAACACGAGCGCGCGAGAGCGATGCAGACGTTGCTGTCCCGCCACGCCCATATTCGCGACGAGCATCTGGCGCGAGTAACGCGCGAAGTCCTCAGAGGTCTCTGTCATTGGGTCTCCTTATGCCCCGTCCGGAAGGGAAACCGACCTCAGTCCCGGGTGGGTCACTGCCAAGCGTCGCGCCGTGGGGTTGATACTGTCCACCACGGTCGCACGTGGACGCCATTATGACTAGTCTAGTTGCCCGTCGAGCAGATTGGAGGGCCAAATCAACCAGGGACGACCCCGCCACGTGGCGGGGGTGTGATCGCGGTCACCGCACGGCACCTCTGGCCTCCGCGACTTGGGGCTCTCCCGGTTGACAAGCCACGTTGTCCTGCAGGAGAGCCCAAAGGTCGCGGAGGCCAGAGGTG
>JAGHDT010000510.1 GCA_021159805.1 Anaerolineae bacterium | reverse complement strand
GGATGGGATTGGCCGCGGCTGTGCCGCGTACCTGGCCGGTGATCAAAACCTATTTCGCCATCACCCTGATCCTGTCCACGGGTGGCTGGGGTGGGTTGGCCCGCGCTGTGCGCGGTAAACTGTTGTCCCTCCGCGAGGAGGACTACATTATGGCGGCGCATATCTACAACGCCTCTGTACCCCGGTTGATTGGCCGCTATATGCTGCCGAACTTCATGAGCTACCTGTTGGTGAACGTCACGCTCTCCATCCCCAGGACTATCCTGGGCGAGACTTCGCTCAGCTTCCTGGGCTTGGGTATCCAGGCGCCGGCTGTGAGTTGGGGCACGCTGCTCAAGGACGCCCAGCAGTTGACCGTGGTTGCCGAACGCCCGTGGCAGCTTATCCCCGGAGCGTTCGTCGTCCTAGCGGTGTTGATGTTCAACTTCATCGGTGACGGTCTCCGCGACGCTGCGGATCCCTACTCCAAACTCTGATCGTTCGAGCTATCTCTAATTCTATTATATGACGCGGCTTAAGAAGGGGACTATGGACATAGACACGTATCTCGAGCAGACTGCGGCAACTCGCTCTGAACGGATCCGTTGGTGGCAGGACGCGCGTTTTGGGATGTTCATCCACTGGGGGCTTTACGCACAGCTGGGACGTCACGAGTGGGTGATGAACCGCGAGCGCATACCGGTGGCCGAATACGAGAAGCTGGCGGATACCTGGAAGCCCAAGGAGCGCCCGGCCCGCGAGTGGGCGGCGCTGGCGAAGCAAGCGGGCATGAAGTATATGGTGATGACGACGAAGCATCACGAGGGCTTCTGCCTATGGGACAGCCAACAGACGGAGTACAATGCCGCCAACCGGGGTCCCGGCCGTGACTTGGTGCGCGAGTTTGTCGAGGCCTGCCGGGAGTTTGATCTCAAGATAGGATTTTACTACTCATTGATGGACTGGCACCATCCCGATGGAGCTTTGTGCGCTACTGACGAGGCTGCTCGCCGCCGTTTTATGGACTTCACCCAGGGCTGCGTGCGCGAGTTGATGAGCAACTACGGCAAGATCGATATCCTCTGGTACGATGTCTCGTGGCCGTTGCCCGATGCCGAAGCCTGGGAGAGCGTGAAATTGACGAGCATCGCGCGCGAACTCCAGCCGCACATCCTGGTCAACAACCGTGCGAAGTTGCCTGAGGACTTCGGCACGCCGGAGGAGCACGTTACCGCGGCTGAGGAAGGACGCGCCTGGGAGGCCTGCATGACCTTCAACGGGGCGTGGGGCTATATGCCGATCTCGCCTGACTGGCGCCCGGCGCGCGAGGTGCTGAGCATGCTGCAGACTGCGGCTGCGGGACAGGGCAACCTGCTGCTCAATATCGGTCCGGCGCCGGATGGCTCGGTGCCGCCGGAGGCAGTCGCGCGTCTGACGGACGTGGGCGCGTGGATTGACAAGAACGGTGAGGCGATCTACGGCCAGGTTGAGCGGGCCGGCCGTGAGCGCGTGGAGTGGCTGCCTCTGGGACGGTGGACACTCAAGGGCAACGACGCTTACTTCTGGTGCACGCGCTGGCCGGGACGGGAGATGGTCCTCGGCGGGCTGCGTACCAAGGTGAACGCCGTTTCCTTCCTGGCTGATGGCACCCCGATCACCTTTGAGCAGAGCGAGGATCGGCTGGTTCTCAAGAACCTGCCGTATCATGATCCTGATCCTGTCACGGGTGTCACCGTCATCAAGCTTGAATGTGACGGCCCGCTGGTGCAGAAGCTGGGCGCCGGCTGCGTGGTGCTGGAATAGACTTGTGGGCATCTTGGTTTCGATTTCCTGTGATGCGACGGCGTCGGAATGGCGGCATCAGTATGCCGTGGACATTCTGAACTCGCAGTATCAAGCTTGTCACGTGGGGAATGGAGGCCAATGATGGTGTGGCCCCCAGGGAGGAAAGATGGTTGAAAATCAGATACTACTAGAGGTGAAGGGCCTGAAAACGCACTTCATCCTTGATGAGGGTGTGGTGCGAGCCGTGGATGGCGCGAGTTTCGACGTCCTGCGCGGGAAGACGATGGCGATCGTTGGTGAGAGTGGGTGCGGCAAGAGTGTCACTGCGCAGTCAGTTCTCCGGATCGTCCCGCCTCCAGGAGAGATAGTCGCTGGAGAGATTAACTACTATCGATACGCTCAGGATAGCGATACATTCTCGATGGCTGACGTGATTGACTTGGCAACGCTGGATCCTCGTGGATCTGACATTCGCAAGATACGCGGAAATGAGATCGCAATCGTGTTCCAGGAACCTATGACCTCGCTTTCCCCTGTGCATACGATGGGCAACCAGATCGCGGAAGCGATTCTCCTACACCAGGAGGTCGCAAAGGAGGAGGCACGCGAGAAGACCGTCGGCATGCTGGATCGTGTTGGGATGCCGAGGCCGGCACAGACCGTGGATAGCTATCCTTTTGAGCTGAGTGGTGGGATGCGGCAGCGTGGCATGATCGCGATGGCGCTCTCCTGTAATCCCAGTCTGTTGATCGCGGACGAGCCTACGACGGCCTTAGATGTTACCACCGAAGCTCAGATCCTGGACCTGATGCGTGAGCTGCAGGATGATATGGGGATGGCCATTATGTACATTACCCATGATCTGGGCGTGGTTGCCGAGATAGCGAAAGAGGTCGTCGTGATGTACTTGGGCGAGGTTGTGGAGCGCGCCGATGTCGATACCATCTTCTACAACCCTCTGCACCCGTACACACGCGCGTTGTTGAAGTCCATTCCGCGGATTGAGGAGGCACGTGGACAGCGCTTGGAGGCGATCAAGGGAATGGTGCCGGATCCTTTCTCGCTGCCCAATGGCTGCAAGTTCAACCCTCGTTGTG
>JAGHDT010000609.1 GCA_021159805.1 Anaerolineae bacterium | reverse complement strand
GCTCTCTCCCGCACCAGACTCGGCTGCTGGCAGACCCACATCCAGCCCCTGGGACCGCCGCACCCCAGTGCGGCTCTCTCCCGCACCAGACTCGGCTGCTGGCAGACCCACATCCAGCCCCTGGGACCGCCGCACCCCAGTGCGGCTCTCTCCCGCACCAGACTCGGCTGCCATCAGCCCCATATCCGGACTGGGTGCCGGGCTCGCCTATGCAGCCCTCCCCATCCTCGTCTACTACAGCCAGGAGGTCCGGATGTATGCCCTGGCTATGCCCCTGGCAATCGGGTTCACCTGGGCTGGATGGCGTCTCTTGGCAGAGCGTGACAGCAAGAAGCACGGTGCCGAAGGTGCCTATGTGACCCTCGGACTTCTCATGATGATGGCACACCTCTTCGCCGGGCTTGCATGGGCGGTGATGGGAATATGGGGCACACTCACGCTTGTACTGACCGGCGATCCCGCCTCTCCGACGCCCCCAAGATCCTGGAAGCCACGCTTGGGTCACACCTCGTGGTGGCGCGCGAACATCCTGCTCGCCGTTCTCGCCATTCCGATCGGGATGTGGGCATTGTGGCGCCTTCAGACAGATGCAACTGCCGTCTCAGCCATCCCATCTGAGGCACTGCGCTGGATCCCGATCTTGTTCGGTGTAGGTCAATACCTCACACAACCCTGGGCGACGCTCTTTATCATCGTCTCACTGGGGGCCATTCTGGCCTCCCTCATCCACGCCCTGAGGTCCGGACAGACCAGCAGTACGCTGTGGCTTTTGATCTCGCTGACGCTGCCGATCGCCATCCTCTTTCTGATGACGTCCCTCAAGGCCAAGTGGAGCGAACGATACCTGCTTTCATCGTGGGGCATCGCGTTCGTGGTAGCGATTGGCGTCGGCTGGGAACACCTGCTGACATGCTCTCGCCCACACCGCCTGGGACCGCCGCACCCCAGTGCGGCTCGGCAACGCTTCATCCCCGGCATCGTCGGGCTGCTCCTGATCGCCTCGTGGTTCGCTATGGTCGTACCGGCGCTCGCACGGCAGGCAGAGGGCACCTGGGCGGTAGCGTTACGAGATGAGTGGCACCCGAGACCCGATTTCCGCGGCGTGGCACGCTACATTGAGGACCACGATACCGAAGAAGATGCTATCGTTGTTGTGGGAGGCTACGCCACTGTGGCGATCGACTACTACTACGAGGGTCCCGCCCATCTCTTCGGTATCCCACTGGGTACACGCATATTGGACACACAGAAGACCGCTGATCTACACGTGTTGGAAGCCCTACAGCAGGAAGCCGGCACCCGTGAACGCATCTGGCTCGTCCTGTGGCAAGACCGGCTTGCCGATCCGACAAACTTGGTTCAGAGCGTCCTCGTGGAGGCATGCCACAGGCTGCCCGTTGATGCCGGCTTCACCAACGTCGGACTCCTGCTCTTCGACATTGGGAGCTGCCGTCCGCTGGATCAGCTCGCCACCCCAGCCTTCCCACTGGATGTCGCTTTCGAGGCACCGATTCGGCTGAATGGCTACGACCTCATCCGGCAAGACCACACGTGGGAAGTCGATCTGTGGTGGCAGACAATGGGGGACATCGACGAAGACTACGTCGTCTTCGTGCACCTTGTCGGCCCGGACGGCACGATGATCGCGCAACACGATCACATCGCCGGGGACGACACGTACCCCACGAGCCGGTGGCCTACGGGCACGCGCCTACGGGGCCGCTTCTTCCTCGAAGTCGGCGACGGCACCTGCCAGGGGTGCGAACTACACGTCGGGCTCTACACCGTGGAAAGACGCCTGCGCCTGGCAGATGGCACAGACACCGTCACGCTTCCCCTGCCGCCCAACAAACCAGGCTCCACACCCCAACAAGCCCTAATCAGCCGAGCGATCCCCCTGTACGATGGCCCGAAATCCCGGGTGATCACGAAGTGCCGCGAAGTCAGCATCCCGCAGCGCCATCGCCCGATATCGCTCCCGCAACCCCACCGCACGGGACAACCACACGCAGGCCTGCTCTGCATCAGCCGACAGCGCCGCTGCACACGCCGCATTGTAGTATGACGTCGCCCAATCAGGATGCAGCGCCATAGCTTGCCGGTAGGACTCGATCGCCTGAGCATAGGCCTCAATGCGAACATACAATAGCCCACGGCTATTATGAACGACGGCATCGCGTGGGTTGATCTCAAGCGCACGCTCATAATCCGCCAGCGCCTCGGTATAGCGCTCCAATCTCGCATAGGCTTGCCCGCGGTGGCTATAGGAGACTGCCCGGCCCGGGTCGAGCACAATGGCCTGGTTATAGTTGCGCAGCGCCTCCGGATAATCCTTGATGGCAGCATATGCCAACCCACGGTTGAGATATGCATCAATGCGGTCTGGCTCCTGCTCCACGACCGTGGTGTAGTCCTGAATGGCGCGCTCATAAGCGCTCAGGTGGAAGAATGCGATTGCACGATCGTAGATCAGCGCCACCGAGTCAGGACGAAGGGACAGGGCCATATCGTAATCAGAGACCGCACGCTCGTACTTCCTCTTGCGCGCGTAGACCAGCCCTCGCTGATGATAGGCCTGTACCTGTCCGGGGTCCAGCTCGATAACGCGGGAGAAATCGACGATGGCGCCATCCAGCGCGCCCAGGCGGGCATAAGCCAGACCGCGATTGTAGTGCGCAGCGACATAATCGGGACTCAGGGCCAGCGCCTGGTCATATGCCTGGATGGCTGCTTCATAGGTTCCCGCAGCCAATTGCGCGTTGGCATAGCTGCAGTGCTCAACTGCGGAGCCCTCAACCTGGGACAAGTCCTGCTTTGTCACGGTATCTCCGGAAGCGACCGCGCCGGTCAGAGCACCGGCATCGTCCAAAGGCACCTCACGGGAGGCTGAAACTTCATCCGTTGTTGATACTGCGTCTGACGCTGGCGCCGCTGTCGTTGGAGCCACAGTTGTCGTCGAAACCCGCGACTCCTCGGAACCTACACCCACGCGTGTTGTTGTGCGCACATCTGCCGCGGACAACCCCATCATCCCCTCTGGCTCGGGAGACGATGACAGGCGCGCCGCCACTAGCTGCCGCAGACCTCGGAATACTTGTTTGACCTCCGGCGTCCAAGTCTGGGAGTCGAGCATCCCATCAATCATGGGAAGCGCCTGCTCCCACTCGCGCGCGAGAAGAGCATCCAGGATGGATCCCGCCGTCTCCGCCAACCCCGCGATACCGCGCTCCGCCGGCACAATCTTGGCCGCACTCAATAGGACGCGCACGACACTGCCGGCCCACGGATAGAAATGACGCAGACCTTGCGCAAAGCTCAAGACCGCGGCGTTGAGCGCCGCGGGTCCCCCATCCACAGCGAGGCCGTGATACAGGGCCTCAATCTGGTCGCGCTGCCAGGCTGGGTCGAGATATATGTTGGGACCGCCGCACCCCAGTGCGGCTCGAAGCGCAAGCTGCCGGCGACAATATGCGTGGAGGGTCTGGTGCGCCATCTGCCAGATAGCCGGCGCACGAGTCCGCGCCCAGTGAGTCAGGTCTTCATAGATAGCCGGTCGGAATCGCCAACCGGTCGGGGATTGAATCACCAGTGAGGATTGGGCCAACCACTTGGCCATTTCGCCGGCCTGTGCACTGACCTCCGGCACAGCCACGTCAGGTCTGCCGTCATCCGGGTCGCTTCCCGAAGCGTTCGCGAAGAGCGCAGAGAGCACACCGTCATCCACACGACGCGCAGCCACACAGGTCAGAAGGGCGTCACGGCGATCCGCCTGCATCCCACCCAGAAAGCGATCGATAACCGAGAGACCGGCGCTGCCGACCACCGGTCCCGACGTCGCGGCAAGAAGTTCCAACGCCATCGGATGGCCCAGACCCAGCGCGCTTCGCTGGTCCAATGCCTGTTCCTGCACCACACCACGCCCCACAAGAAGCGCACGGCTCTCAGAAGATGATAGCGGCTGAAGTTCGGAGACCGTCGTAACCGACGCTAGGCCCTCCCATCCTGAAGTCAAGGGCTCACCGGTAGCCAGCACCAACCAGATCCCCGTAGCCAGATCGCCCTTGCGGAGCAGATCCAGCAGCCAGGTATTCAGATAGGAGGAGTAGTGCTGCCAGTCATCAAAGCACAGGACCATCTTTCGAACAGTCGCCCAGGCATTGAGATCCTGAACAAACCGCTCCGTGAGCGTACCGACAGGGTTCTTGACAAACTCCGAGTGTCTCGCGGGCATCGTGTGGAAGAGGTATTCGTCCCAGGCTTGAGAAGCCCACTCGTCATCATCGAACACGCCACCGAGCAGAGCCCAAGTCCGGCCCGGTGCTGACTCGTCTTCGGCGATAGCTTGCAGTGCTTTCTCATAATCGCGAAGCATCTCGCTGAACGAGGACAGCGGCATTCCAGCGCTCTTCAGCTGCTGAGCCAACGTGGACATCGTCTGCACCGCCGCGAACTCCTCAGTCAGCAGGACATCCCATGAGCTGAGGCCGGCGGTTACGACACCGTGCTCCCGAGCGATCGCACGATACTGCGCAAGAAGCGCGCTCTTGCCGATCCCGGGAGCACCCTGGATGACAAAGAGCAGGGACTGCGGAACATCGTAGAGACAATTGAGGCGAAACGCCTCAATCTCACCACGGCGCCCGACAAAGCGGGACCCACCGCGGTTGTCTATCACATCGCCCCAAGTAGCAGCCCTCTGATTCATCCCACATCTCCTCGAAAAGGAACCCGGTGCCCGAGATAGGACCGGTCGGCTCATTTGGCGTCCGTCCCCCACGGATACTCTAGCCAATACCAAGAAAGAGACAAGGAGAGCACAGAGGGTATCTGAATCTCTGTGCTCTCCACATCTGTTGCGCGAACTCGCGACCGGCACGACCGGTCCGAACGTCGTGCCAGAAGCTCGTCCTATGGGTGGAACAGCAGCCTACGTGCCTTCCTGCCAGGACGTGAGATAGGCCTTCTGGCGCTCAGACAAGACGTCAATCTTGATCCCCATAGCCTCGAGCTTCAGCTCAGCAATGGCCGTGTCGATGGCCTCAGGCACTGCGTAGACGATGTTCTCCAGCTCGTCGGCGTGGCCGAGCATATACTCGGCGCTCAGAGCCTGGTTCGCGAAGGACATATCCATCACAGCGCTGGGATGGCCCTCAGCCGCGCCGAGATTGACCAGACGGCCATCGGCCAGGACATTGATCCGGCGGCCATCGTGCAGCTCGTACTGCTTGACGAAGGGCCGCATCAAGCGCGGCTCGCCGACAGACATCTCAACCAGCGCATTGAGGTTGAGCTCGACGTTAAAGTGGCCCGAGTTACAGACAATGGCGCCGTCCTTCATGACCTCGAAGTGATAGCCATCCACCACGTTGATATCGCCCGTCGATGTGACAAAGATATCGCCGATCGGGGCAGCCTCAACCATAGGCATAACCCGGAAGCCATCCATCACCGCCTCGAGTGCCTTGAGTGCGTCGACCTCCGTCACGATGACATTGGCGCCCATACCCTTGGCGCGCATCGCGATGCCGCGGCTGCACCAGCCGTACCCACCGACGACCACGGTCTTGCCCGCGATCAGCACATTGGTGGCGCGGATAATACCGTCCAAGGTGGATTGGCCCGTGCCATAACGGTTGTCGAACAGGTGCTTCGTCATAGCGTCGTTGACCGCCACGATCGGGTAGTTCAGAGCACCTTCCGCCGCCATCGCCCGCAGGCGAATGACACCGGTCGTGGTCTCCTCAGTACCACCAATCATATTGCCCAGGATCTCCCGGCGGCTCTTGTGCATCGTGCTGACCAGATCCGCGCCGTCGTCCATCGTCAAATGGGGCTTATGATCCAGAGCAGCGTAGAGGTGCTCGTAGTAGGTATCGTTGTCCTCGCCCTTGATGGCGTAGACCGGGATCTCGTCATAGGTGACAAGCGCAGCAGCGACATCATCCTGCGTGCTCAACGGGTTGCTGGCCACCAGGACCAGGTCAGCGCCGCCGGCGACCAGGGCGCGTGCAAGGTTGCCCGTCTCCGTGGTGACGTGCAGACATGCCGACATACGAATCCCCTTGAACGGCTTCTCTTTCTCCAACCGCTCGGTGATCCCGCGCACCACAGGCATCTCACGCTCCGCCCACTCCATCCGCAATCGCCCCGACGGGGCCAAGTTAAGATCCTTCACATGATACTTCATCCGCATCTCTCCTTCATCAGCCTTCTGTAAACCCTGGAATCCTACGCTTTACGCAAGCTCCGCGCGGAGCGCCGAGGTTGCCTCATCCTCACCAAAAGCCGCCACATACCGCTCAACAAACTCGCTAAGCGTGTAGCTGTGCGCTTGCGGCCCCTTGGTTCCCAACACATAGACTGCGGCAACGCTGCCGATGCGACCGCACGCGGCCCACGGCAGCCCCAACGCCAACCCTTTGATCAGCCCCGAGCGGAATGCATCCCCGACACCGGTCGGGTCGACAATCTGCCCCGCCGGCGCAGCGGGGACCTTGATCTCCTCGCCGCCGACCCAAATGGCGGTCCCCTCAGCACCTTGCGTCACGATAACCGCGCGCTTCACCGAAGCACGGATCTCATCATCGCTCATACCGGTGCGATCTTTGAGCATCTCATACTCGTAGTCATTCACGATCAGGATGTCCGCACCAACAAGACCCTCCCGAAGCAACTCACCGCCCGTCCTCACAATCTGCTGGCTGGGATCATAGATGTAGGGGATGCCCAACTCGCGGCACTCTCTGGGATACTTGTCCATCGCTTCCGGATCATTAGGCGAGATGATCGCGATATCCACACCATCTGCAAAGTCGTGGAACGACAGCGTCCGCGCGTACGCCATCGCCCCTGTGTAGAAACTGGCGATCTGGTTCTGTTTCTGATCGGTTGTGGCGAAGAAGGACGCGGTGAAGACACCAGGGATGGTCTTGGCTGCCGAGGTATCGACGCCGCTGGCCTCGAGCCACTCACGGTAGGGCCCAAAATCCTCGCCCGCCGTCCCCATCACCACCGGGCGCTCTCCAAGCAGCGCCAGGCTATAAGCGATATTGGGCGCGCAGCCACCGTATTGTTTGACCATCTCGTCAACGAGGAAACTGAGGCTGAGCTTCTGAAGACGATCGGGCTTCACATGATCCAGGAAATCCCCTGGGAAGCTCATCAGGTAATCAAAGGCGATCGAACCTGCTACAACGATTTTCATCCCGCGCTCCTTGTGTGAATGACCTTGCTCATAGGCAAAAAGCGATCGCGCAGAATGACGCGCAAGGCGTCTAGTCCATCCTTGGGGCGGATCTTCTTCCCCTCTTCGATGGTACGCGGTGTGTAGTGAATCGGAATCTCAACGATCTCATAGCCGGCGCGCAACAGCTTATCCGGCAGCTCAAAGTCCAAATCGAAACTGCTCCCGATCAACTTCAGGCGTTTGAGGATATCGGTGCGCACCATCTTGGAGGCTGTGGCGACATCGGTGAGATGTCCTCCATAGAGCAGATTGGTGATACCGGTGAGAAAACGCACCCCCCAGTAATTCGCAGCGTACTTATAGATAGCTCGCCCCCCCAGGGTCCGTGACCCGAAGATAGCGGCAGGACGATCCAACTCTGCCCGCTCAAGAAAGAGCGGGTAATCGTTGGGATCGTACTCGAAGTCGGCATCCTGGACAAAGGCGTAGTCTCCCGTGCAAAGCGGGATCGCTGTGCGAATCGAGGTCCCCTTGCCCATGTTGCTCTGCTGAAAGACCACCTGCGTGTCATCATAGCTGATGTTGCGCAACAGCTCCTGCGTGCCATCAGTGGAAGCATTGTCGACAACGATGACCTCACGCTCCCATCCGGGACGGAGTGGGGCTTGGTGTACCCGCTCCAGCACCGGCAGGATGGAGTCCTTCTCGTTGTAGACACAGGTAATGATCGATAGCTTCATAGGGCCTAGACCCGATCCGCCATAAAGTCCGCAAAAACCTGCAGCATATAGTCGAGACGCGCATCATCCATACCCGGGTAGACGCCGATGAAGAACGCGCTCTTGAGCACACGGTTGGTCTCGGTCAACGGCGTAGCGACACGGTGTGCGATTTGGCGATATCCGGGCTGTTGCAGGATATTGCCGGCGAACAGATAGCGCGTCTCAACTTTGCGCTCTCGAAGGTACTCGTTCAGTTCACGCCGGCCAAAGGGCGCAGACTCGCGAACGGCGATGGTGAACGCAAACCACGCAGGGTCAGCCTTGGGGCTCCACTCCGGCAGGACCAAAACGTCTTGATAGCGGCTCAAGCCATCGTAAAGCACCTGGAAGTTTCGCTTGCGCGCCGCCACAAAGTCAGGGAGCTTGGCGATCTGGGCAATACCGATCGCAGCCTGAATGTCCGTCATCTTCAGGTTATAGCCAATCTCAGTGAAGTAATACCGGTGATCGTAGGGCTCGCCGAGACCAGGGATCTCCCAGTCGAAGCGCCTGCCGCACTCGCCGTCAGACGAGCTCTTGTGGTTACACCAACAGTCACGTCCCCAATCACGGAACGAGTGTGCGATGTGCTGGAGGGATGCGTTGTTGGTCGCGACAGCGCCACCTTCACCGGTGGTGATATGGTGCGCGGGGTAGAAACTGAACGTCGATAGATCACCAAATGCCCCGCACGGTTTCCCGTCGTAGAGGCTGCCCAGCGCGTCGCAGGTATCCTCAACCACGTACAGATCGTGTTGGGCGGCGAAATCCATCACGACGTCCATCTCGACAGGATTGCCGAGGATGTGTGGGACAAAGACGGCCCGCGTCCGATCTGAGAGCGCCGCCCCGAGCAGGTCGACATCGATGTTGTACGTCCCCATCTTGCAGTCCACAAAGACGGGCACCAGCGAGTTCTGAACGATCGGTGCAACCGTCGTAGGGAACGTCGCGGCGGGTGTGATCACCTCATCCCCGGGCTGGAGAGGGCGATCAAGCCGGCGTGAACAGAGCGTGCTCATCGCCACGAGATTTCCGGAGGAGCCCGAGTTCACCATCATGATGTACTTCACGCCCAGGAAGGCGCTCAACGCATCGGAGAAAGTCGCCACGCGAGGGCCATCCGTCAGCCAGAAATCGAGAATTGCATCCACCGCACCCTGGAGCTCCCGCTCATCGTAGACGCGCCCGCCGTAGTTGACGAACGTCTCTCCAGGTACAAATGGTCCAGTCTGATGTGCGAGGCGGTAGTAGTCGCCTACTTTTTCCAGGATCTCGCGCCGCACGCGGGAAATATCTGCGTCATTCGACATGGTCACCCTCCAACGGGCGTGTAGTTTCACACCCTTCGTCTTCAAGTTGGAATCGCCGCACCCCAGTACGACTCTCCTGGCTCCAAGGAACGCGTAGCCCCACACTCTCCGTCTTCAAAGTTGGGGCCGCCGCACCCCAGTGCGGCTCTCCTGGCTCCAACGGACG
The DNA here is from genome assembly GCA_021159805.1 of Anaerolineae bacterium. Classification (GTDB taxonomy): domain Bacteria; phylum Chloroflexota; class Anaerolineae; order B4-G1; family SLSP01; genus PWVB01. The sequence goes on along the minus strand of JAGHDT010000609.1, from coordinate 81 downwards.
TGCAGTTTCACACTCATCGTCTTCAAGTTGGGACCGCCGCACCCCAGTGCGGCTCTCCTGGCTCCAAGGGACGTGTAGTCT
>JAGHDT010000253.1 GCA_021159805.1 Anaerolineae bacterium | reverse complement strand
TGGCATTGGGCAACGTCCGGGCCGATGACACGGTGGGTGAAGCCACCCGCAAGCTCCTTCGACCGCTCTTCCTGCGCATGCAACTGCACGAATCCGGCACCTACCTGGGCCACAACCCACAGGAGTTGCACGATATGCGGGTGATGATCCGCAGAATGCGCACGGCGTTCCGCATGGCCAAGCCCTATCTGGATCTCACGGACCTGGCAACAATTCGCAAAGGGCTGCGCAGGACGGCACGCGTCCTCGGCGCGGTGCGGGATATGGATGTCTTCCGGCAGAAGACGGAGGCCTACCTCGCGAAGACGGGCGCCAACCGGGATGAACTCGCGCCTCTGATCCAGGTCTGGGATGTCGAATATGCGCGGCGACGCAACGAGATGCTGACGTATCTCAACAGCAAACGGTACGGCCGGTTCAGACAGACCTCGTGGGCATACCTTGACACGCACCTACCCGACAGGGCGGTCGCCGCGTCTGTGCGAGAGACCGTACCCCTGATTGTCAACGAGCAACTGGAGGCCCTGCTCGCCCAGGGAGAGCTGATTGGGCTTCCGGACGCACCCTTGTCAGCGTATCATCAACTGCGTATCAATGTCAAGCATCTGCGTTACACGCTCAGATTCTTCAGGGACGTGCTTGGCCCCGAAGTGAAAAGCGCATTGAAGATGCTGGAAGCCCTGCAAGACACGTTTGGTGACCTGCAGGACGCCGCAGTTGCGGTAGACCACCTACGCGCTGTAATCGAGCACGGCACGTGGGAGACGCCACTTCAGGCGGAGACACGATGGCACGCCTGGGTTGGCGCGACACGGCCCGTCGACGCGACACCCATTGGGCTGGCCGAGTATCTCCGCGCCCGCGAGGCCGAGATCGTGGCGTTTGTGACGGAGGCGCCTGAGATCTGGAACCGCTTCCACGAGGCAGAGACACCGCGGATAGTGAGGGAAGCGCTCGCGGCGCTACAGCCGTGATGGACAGAAGCACCACCACGCATTGATGACTACCCAAGAACTCAAAGGAGAAAGATAATGGCACAATCACCCACATACGTGATCTTGATGGGGCCTCCGGCCTCCGGCAAAGGCACCCAGGCCGAACGGCTGCAGGACGTCCTCGGACTCTCGCACGTAGCCAGCGGCGATCTCTTCCGCTACAACCTGAAGAACGAGACCGAACTCGGTCTTAAGGCCAAAGTCTACATGGACAAGGGCGATCTGGTCCCGGACGATGTGACCATTGCTATGGTGCTGGATCGCCTGTCTCGCGAGGACTGCGCGAAGGGCGCGCTGTTGGACGGCTTCCCGCGCACGTTGGCGCAGGCCGAAGCCCTTGAAGTTGCCCTGGCCGATAGCGGCAACAGCATCAACCTCGTGCTCAACATCCAGGTGCCCACCAAGGAACTGATCAGCCGCGTGACCGGTCGCCGGCTGTGCCGGGACTGCGGTGCCTCGTATCACATCAAGTTCAAGCGCCCAAAGGAGGAAGGCGTGTGCGACAAATGTGGCGGCGAGCTCTACCAGCGCGACGACGACACCGAAGCGACTGCCCGCCGGCGCCTCGAGGTCTACAATGCGCAGACCAAACCTCTGATCAACTACTACAGTAGGAAGGGCTCCCTGGCCAACATCGACGGCAACAGGCCCATCGACGAGGTCACGGACGCACTCAAGGTCGCCATCACCGCAGCACTGTAGCTCAGCAGTCAACACCAACGCGCCGGACATGACGTCCGGCGCGTCTTGCTGTGGCCAAGCTCAAGCTTAACAAGCCTGTAACTCGGGCGTAATCTCACCCGGCGGGATGCGGGTTATACTGGAATCATCTCACGGGTGGGCTGACCCACCGTCGACAGGAGAGCTTGGATGACAACACTCACAATGCACCGTTTTGGACCTACGGCTTCTTCCACCTCAGTAGCTGCAAGCCCCGCGCGCACGCTCGACCAGATCTCATCTGAGCATCGGCTATCCTACGATCCGCGCTTCATCGACACACCTACCGACCTCAGACGTGGGTATGACCTGGCGGACCGCATTGGTGCACTGAATGAGCCCTGGCGCTCGCGATTCGTGGACCTCATCACCGTGCGTGCGGGGGGCGCTCGAAATTACGGCAGCCCCCCCCCCCGGACTCAGCTTGCGCTGTGGCTCTCCGATCGGCAGCTCTCACGGATGATCCGGCTGATGCTGCGCACGTGGACGCATAGAGAAGCTTAAGTACAGCTTGGGGCCTCACCCTCACGCATCCCCATTCCAGATGCCGCGATGCTCGACCATCCACATCTGCGAGTTGAGCGGCGGGGTTCCCGGTGTGCTCGCACATCGCTCGTAGCTACCGTCGGACAACAGGCGCCAGCACTGGACGTTGTCCTTCAGATGCACCCGCAGGATATTGTCGCGAATCGCGTGTAGCATCTTCTCATCCTCAATCGGGAAGAGCGTCTCGACGCGGCGGTCCAGATTGCGCGGCATCAGATCGGCACTGCCCAACAGCATCTCCTCCACCCCGTTGTTGTAGAAGTAGTAGATGCGCGGGTGCTCAAGGAAACGCCCCACAATCGATGTGACCCTGATGTGGTCGCTGACGCCTGGCAGCCCCGGCCGAATACAGCAGGTGCCCCTCACCTGCAGATCGATCTTGACCCCGGCCTGTGAAGCGTAGTAGAGTGCCTTGATGCAGGCCGGATCCACCAACTGGTTCATCTTGAAAGCCAGATAGCCGTTCCCGTGCTGCTGGTGTGCCTCAATCTCGCGGTTGATGCGTGTGATAAGCCCATCGCGCATGCCCTCTGGGGCGACCAGGAGCTTACGATATTCCACCTTGCGCGAATACCCGGTCAGCGCGTTGAAGAGATCAGCCACATCCGCGCCGATCTCGGGATCCATCGTGAAGAAGCCAAGATCGGTGTAGACCCGGGCGGTAGCGGCGTTGTAGTTGCCCGTGCTCATATGCACATAACGCACCATCCCATCCGGTTCACGACGCACCACCATGCAGAGCTTGGCGTGGGTCTTCAATCCGACGAGGCCGTAGATAACGTGCACCCCCGCGCGCTCCAGAGCCCGGGCCCAGACGATGTTGTTCTCCTCATCGAACCGCGCCTTGAGCTCCACCAGCACCGCCACCTGCTTGCCGTTCTCGCGGGCCTCCAACAGCGCGGAAACCACAGGAGCGTTGGGGCCAACGCGGTAGAGCGTCTGCTTGATGGCCATCACCTGCGGGTCCCGCGCCGCCTCTAGCAGGAAGTCCACCACGGGCGTGAAACTGTCGTATGGATGGTAGAGCAAGATGTTCTTTCTGCGCCGGATCGCGGTGAAGATGCTCTTACCGCCAGTCAACAACCGGGACGTGTGTGGGATGAAGGGTGCATCTTTCAGCTCCGGCGCGCGCACGTCCGTCAGCTGCATGATGTGCGCCAGCCCGACCGGACCATCAAATGTATAGAGGAGGTACGGCGCGATTCCGAGGTTCTCCGCAAGCATATCGCGGATATTGCGCGGTGTGTCCTCATGGACCTCAAGCCGCACCGCAGAGCCGAACTGCCGCATCCCCACACTCTCCTCGATAGTGGAGAGGAGATCGGACGCCTCATCCTCCTCAATCTCCAGATCGGCGTCGCGGGTGATGCGGAAGGGATAGGCCGCCACCACCTTCAGACCAGGGAAGAGCATGTCGAGGTTCTCCATGATCACCTCTTCGATCCACACGAAGTTGGCGCCCACCACGGAGTCAGGCCCCAGCGCATTGTAGCTCTCGGCGCGATCTTCCTCCGGGATACGCAGCAGCCGCGGGAAGAAGCCCGGGATCTTGAGCCTGGCAAACCGCCTGCCCTTGCCCGGCTCCCCCACTACGACAGCAAGGTTCACACTCAGATTGGAGATGTGCGGGAAGGGATGGCCGGGATCAAACGCCAGAGGCGTCAGCACCGGAAAGATCTCTTGCTCGAAGTAGCGCCGCATCACCCGGCGCTGGTGGCCCTTCAACTGCCTGTAACTGAGGACACGGATGCCCTCTGCGGCCAGTTTGGGGCACAGATCATCGCGCCAACACGCCGTCCCCTTGGCCAACATCGGCGCCAGATCACGGCGGATCGCCGCCAGCTCCTCGGACGGGGTCATCCCATCCGGCGGCGTCTCGACGACGCCCGCGGCAAGCTGGCGCCGGAGACCGGAAACGCGGACCATGAAGACCTCATCAATGTTGTTGAAGAATATCGACAAGAATTTCACACGCTCCAGCAGCGGATGGCGGCCTTCCTGCAAAGCTTCGTCCAGCACCCGGTAATTGAACTGCAGCAGACTCAGCTCACGGTTCAAATAGAGAGAGGGGTCATCCAGGTCAATCTCCGGTGGCACGACATCAACATCCACCGCCTCGCTGGGGGTCTCTACGATCACATCCGTCACATCCAGCTGCTCAGTCGTCATATCTGGCTCCTTCGGCGTCATATCCCTATTGTACAAAGATCACATACATAGCGCAAGGCCAAGCGGGACAATCTCACGCCAAAGTGCCAGGGATACACAGTTTCCTCCCGTAGGAGCGCCCCTTGTGGGTGCCCTCTTCGTGGTTG
>JAGHDT010000061.1 GCA_021159805.1 Anaerolineae bacterium | reverse complement strand
CAGAAACTGGCTCTTCAGAGGAATCAGTGAGCTCATCCCCGGGATCCAGCGATAGATATCGCTCGGCAGCGTCAGCAATTGGAGGGGAGTAGCGGCCAGGACACGGTTAATGGCCTGGTAAAGACCGATCATCAGCGGGAGTTGAATCAGCAGCGGCAAACAGCCGGCCGCCGGATTGATGCCCTCTTCGCGATAGAGCTTCATCTGCTCTTGGGACAGCTTCTCCTTATCGTCCTTATATCTCTTCTGAAGCGCCTCCGTCTTGGGACGGAGTGCCTGCTGCGCTCTGGCGCTCTTCTGCTGTTTCAACTGAAGAGGTGTTAGGGCGAGTCTCAACAGCAACGTCACCAGCGCTACGGCAACGATCGTCTCTTGACCTAGAAATCTGTAGATCAAGAGCATCAGATTAATGATGGGTCTAATCAGCACGGTGTCAAACACAGAACACTCTCCTTTGGAACTACTCAGCCGGAGGCGCTGTCCACAACAGATCGCCGCTGACCAAGTTGAAGGACTGAACACGTGCCGGCACCATAATCGGCATCGAGTAAAGACGCTTGCCATCGGTCACGAGATCACCGGGCAGTCTGCCGGGGCTCTCCTGCACCGTACCCCAGCTCGAGCGCACGTTTCCGGTGACGGTGTCGATAGCGTGCACGCCGCCTCGCTCAAATCCGGCCACGTAAAGCAGATCTCCGTCAGGGCTCAGCGCCGGGCGTCCGTGCACTACGTCTCCCACCGACGCAGGCGCATCCCACACCATCGTGTGATCGGAGATGTTGAGCGCGTACACATTGCCGCCGACATCGGCAAAGTAGAGAATACCATCGCTCTCGATGGGTGTGGCCCAGAGCCAGTCATTGGCCTCGAACGTCCACACAGCATCCTGCGCTTTGAGGTCAATCTGGTAAAGCTTCGAGGCAAAGTCACCGATCCAGACGTCACCACCAGCGAAGAGGGGTGTCGCCGAAATGGATCCCTCAGCTTCGAAACGCCACAGTTCTGCCCCGGAGTTCAGATCGAGCACATACAGGAAGTGGTCCAAGGAGGCCACATAGACTCTGTCATCAATGACCAGCGGCTTCGCCCAGACGCGATCCTCGGTGGCATACTCCCAGACCTTCGCGCCATCCTCGAGACTCAAAGCATAGACCGTACCGTCACCATTGCCGATGATAAAGAGATCACCTGCGACTGTGCCGGTGCCCACATACTGACCAGCCGCGCCTTGAAAGCGCCACAGCTCATCCGGACGCTCAGCAGGAGACGCCCCCAACGCAAGTCCGTAAACCGTTTGGCTCTTGAAGCCGGCTACCACTAGAAGCCCGTTATCAGCGACATCGGGCGCCAGCGCCGGAGCAGAATAAAAGGGGCCAGCATCCTTCTCTTCGTCAGAAGGGAAACTCCAGTAAACCTTGCCGGTCTCCGAATTCAAGGCCTGGATGTGCTCCAGACTGGCCGCATACAGCGTGCCATCAGACTCGAGCAGGCCCGGCCAACTCTGATACCGCACACCACCCGCACAGCCGGATACCAACACCAAAACCAACAAGACTACGGACAGCCTCCACGAGGGAAGGCCCGCAGTCCTATGGACACGAGTCTTGGGGCGGTGTACCAGATTCCGCCAAATCGCCATACGTCCTCCTACATCGAGATACCGGAGACCCTTGGGGATCTCCAATGAAAAGCAATCAGCTCAAGGAACAGGGTCATAGCCGCCAGGATTGAACGGATTGCACCGAGCGACGCGCTTGATGCCCATCCATCCACCCTTGAAGAAGCCATAGCGATCAATAGCCTCATACGCATACACCGAGCAGGTGGGAGTGAAACGGCAGGACGGCGGTAGCGCACGTGAGATGAAGCGTCTGTAGAAACGCAACAAGAATAGCGCCAGCTGCTTCACCTTACGCTCCTTGTTGGGGTAACGAACCATCTGAAACAAGCAAACCCGCACGATCGAGCATCGATCGGAGCGCGGACTCGACTTGAGGCTGCATGGCATTGGGAAGTGCGGAGCGTGCAACCAGCACAATATCCCATCCTGCGGCAATTCCCTGATAGAGATGACGGGCTGATTCACGTAGCAGCCGCCGCGCGCGATTCCGGATCACAGCGTTGCCGACCTTGCGACTAGCAGTGATCCCCACACGTGTCGCCCCCACCGTATTAGGCATACCCCAAAGTATAAACAGGGGATGCGCCCACGATCGTCCATCAGACCAGACTTTTCTGAAGTCCTCTGGACGGCGCAGGCGCATCTCCTTGATCCAAAGGCAACGCTCAGAAACCACGTACCCCGGTGAAGTCCTCAAAGTCAATCCCACAGTCAGCTGGGACGCGCTTACTTACTGCGGCGCGGTCGCTGCCCGGATTCCTTCCAGTTGATGCGCTTGGCACCGCCGAGCTCAACGGCTATCAGGTTGCGACGGCCCTTCCGGCGGCGGCGTTTCAGAACATGGCGCCCCCCCTTCGTCTGCATCCGTGCACGGAACCCGTGTGTGCGCATCCGCTTGCGTTTCTTGGGCTGATAAGTTCGCTTCGGCATTCTATCTCTCCTTTACCCGGTCCACAGTTCAAACAGACCGTGCATGTCCACAAGGGCCCAATACACAAAAATCGCGCGGTCACCCGCGACGGTTGCACACCAGCCCAGTGAATTATAATCTCATTACGCTCTGAAAACGCACGACCATTATACCGTAAGCGTCCATTTAGTCAATGGAAACGCCACCCACACGTGAACCTACGTCCACTCGATCGGAATCGCCCCCCAGTGAATGTCCGTGCGCAGTCGCTTGCCGACGCGTATGAGATCGCCGAGCCGCTCGCGACGCTCCAGATAGGCGACCAGTTCGCGCGCCTTACCGGCCTTATCCTCCGCATCCAGGACCTCGAAATCCACCTCAAGATCATAACACAAAGCACGCAGCTCTTCCAGGTTGAAACGCTCGACCAGAACCCGCCGCAAGCGGGCCGGTTCCCGTTGTTCTGCAGCCAGGTCCACTCCCTCCAACAGCGAACGCACATCAACCCGCTGGCGAAGGCCGGCAGGCACGAAGCGCTTCTCACCTATGGCTTCCAGATCAACCAGATACCGGTAATCAACCACGATCTCAGGATGGTCAGGAAGCGGCACCTTTTCCTCAACGCGGATACCCGGGACCGAGCTATGGATCATATCAAAGTGGAAACGGATGATACTGAGCAGCGCCCGTCGCGTGTGTTCTGGCCCTTTGACCCAGACATAGACACGCTTGTCCTCCTTGTCGGCCTGAATCAGTGCCACGTTGCCCTCGTCCGCCACCATCACGCCATTCCGCCAATAAATGTCTTGATAGAGATAGGGATGCATACGTACAATGAAGCGCGAGACAACACTACTCGGCAGGACATTGTAGTGGTACTGGAACGCCAGGGCACCCTCCCAATCACCGGTGACCGGTGCCTCTTTGCTGAGCAGATCTGGCACCAGGAATACTCTGCCCCCACTGTCGTGGAACGGGAAGCACAGCTCGAACTTCTGCATGATGTCCAGGACAAACTGATGCTTATGTCGGGGGTAGAGCCGGGGATCCAGCATATGGTCCAGGGCAGCTCGCTCAAGGCGCCCACGCTTCTTGAGCAGGTCACGGTCGCAGAGGATGCGATAGACACCTTGCGTCACCCACTGAGGATTTAGGATGTTGGTATCCTCAAGGCGCGGGTCAT
>JAGHDT010000596.1 GCA_021159805.1 Anaerolineae bacterium | reverse complement strand
GTCGCAATCCCAACCGCACTCTGCGGCCTGCCAGCAGCCGCAGCACCTGCTCGGGTAGACGGCCCACCATCGGGCCTAACATCCGCGCGCTCATAGGTTCGTTCGATGTGCTCAGAAATGCACGAAAGACAGCCTCGATCATCGTAGGCGCCTGGATCACATAGCCCGGCTCCTTGCTGCAATGCGTGGTGATGATGTACTGAAGACCATCCACGGGCTTCACCTCGCCCGTTTGCCAATCCACCCAGTCAATCTTGGCCCCCACCGGCTGCCCTGCATAGGCATTCCGGTGTTCAGGACACAGATGCGCCACCAGCTTGACGTTCAAGTCGAGGCCCTGCTGCTCCCACCAACTGTAGTCAATGTGGAACAGCGTGTCCAATGTCGGCTTGATGAACTGCGTTAACGCAAGATCTGGTGGCAGTGTGACCATCATTCCTCCCCTCGATAAGCCCAGTAGTTGTCCCCCAGAGAAACGTACTTCGGCGAGACGGCGAGCGCAGCCAGCATCGGACCCGGCGGCAGACGTCGGAACAAGTTAAGCACACCATAGAGTGTCAACGCGTGCACCGCGCGCTGCAGGCTTAGCCCGGCCAGACCACCAAAGGCCCGGTCCAGCAGCGACTCCAGCGAAACCCGCCCAAACCGCTGGCGCAGTGCATCAATCTCGTCTGGATTGTCGACAGCCACAGCGGCCAGGTCGTCAAACTCACATGACACCGGCACACGAGTCACCTCGAAGAGAAGATTATCGCCCTCAACCGTTACGGTGCGCAGCCACTCCCGGCGCCGCGAGCGAATACGGCGCACACCGATGCGAATCTGGCCGGCTTCGTCTCCTCGTGACAGATCAACAAACGAACCGACAATCGTATTCTTGGCGGCGTACCAGTCCCTCAAACCGCAGACGTAGCGCCCTCTGCGAACGACCCAACCTGGGAACTCCTCACCGGTCGCGTCGTCGACAAAGCTGAAACGGATACGGTTGGCAATGCGCGCAGTCTGGAAGAAGCTGGCGACGTGTGAAGCCAACGGTAGCGTACCACTGCGCCAGTGCGGATAATTCAAGACGACCGTCACCGCCTCGTCTGACGGCTCGTCCACAGCCGCAGCCGCCGGCACACTCGGCTCCGACCACTCATCACCCGCCTGAGCCTCCAGCGACAGCATCACGTCGTCCAGAAGCTGACGGTTGTACGGCATCGGCTCACGTCGGAGTAGCGGCGGTGTCTCCCGCACCTCGGCCGGCTCCAAATCACGCAAATACCACACAACTTGCCCCGCCGGCCCAACCTCATCAAACCGGCTATCTTGCAGTAGCGCATACTCCAACGAGAAGAGCCGCAGAGACTCCGAGATCTCTTCCGGCAAACCGATTTCGGCCAGCAGCTCCGGGGTTGCGACAGGCCCGCCGCCCACCATGTCCAGGACTGCTTCGGCAATATTGACCTGGCCTGGGGACACGTCCGCTAGCAGATCACGCTCAAACCACTTCTCACCAACAGTGACAAACTGCGGCGACATCTCCAGCGCACTCTGCAACGCGGCCCGGATATTCTCTCCGTAGGTCTCATACACACTGTCGGCACTCATCTCATCGTCGGGGAGATACGACACACTGTTGAGCGGATGCGGCTGCGCCAACTCCGCAGCAAACTCGCGCTCAGTACCCTCATCGGTCTTCACCCGAATGATCGAGAACGGATCGTGCTCCGGATTGTGCCCGGCTCGGATGTCAACAATCTCGCCGGTCAAGTTATCCAGGTTCGGAAACACGATGGTCTCACCCACTACATAGGACTCGGCCGGACGATAAATACGCCCCTGAGAGAGCGTATCCTCAACCATGCTGGTCATCTGATCATATCGATGGCTGGTCAGTTCACTCGCCAGCACGCCCAGCCTATATGGCACCTCTCTCTCAACCAGAAAGTTGACGAGGTGATCGAGGTCCGACTCCAGAACGGCGAACTGCTCCCAAAGTTGCTTGTTGCTCAGTGCACTACTTGTACTCATAGGCCTCGCAATCTGGTTCCGCGGGATCCCCACTGCCGCGCACTATTCATCTGCCAGCGAACATTATACCAGCACTAAACCATATTGACAAACGCACAGTTTTGTCGCACACTATGAGTAATCCAGGCCCAACAAAGAGGAGGCACATACATGGCCCACGAGAAGAAAGTCACAGACCTCGTCACGGTCTTCGTTACACATGGCCTGCTGCGGGCCAACGTGATCCGAGGGTTGTTTGAGAGCGCAGGAATCCCCGTAATGCTCAGCTATGAGTCCGTCGGACCCGTGATCGGCATCACGATGAACGGTCTGGGACGTGTAGAGGTCAAAGTGCCGGAGGAATGGGGTCAGGAAGCCTTAGACCTCCTGCACGCTGAGCCGCGAACCGGCGAGATTTTCCACGTACCGCCGGATGTGACCAACGACGACACGACGACCTAGGCGGCGAAAGAAGCACGACATCGACTCGGCACCGACCTCTATCAGTGTCGGGCGCAAAGCTTACGCGAAGCATACCTTTCGGCCTGAGTGGCGGCATCCACTCAGGCCGAAACCTTCTTGACAAGGAGACACTGTGAGCAGAACCATCACCATTGTCGGCGGCGGGCTGGCCGGCTGCGAGGCAGCTTGGCAAGCAGCACGCCTTGACGCCGATGTTGTCATCTACGAGATGCGACCGCACACTAGTACACCAGCGCACACCACAGGAGAGCTGGCCGAGCTGGTTTGCTCGAACTCCCTGGGCTCCAACCTGATCGGGCGGGCGTCGGGCCTGCTGAAAGAGGAGCTGAGGCGGCTGGGTTCAATGGTCATCGAGGTTGCTGACACCCACTCTCTGCCCGCGGGCAGCGCGCTGGCCGTGGACCGGGAGGGTTTCGCCGCGGCTATGACCGAACGGATTGCCACGCATCCCAACATCCACCTCGTCCGCGAGGAGGTCACCGAGATCCCGGTCGAAGGCCCCACCATCCTGGCCAGCGGCCCGCTGACCTCGGCTCCGTTGGCGGCCGCCATCCAGGCGCTGACGGGGCACGAAAGTCTCTACTTCTACGACGCCACGGCCCCCATCGTGGACGCAGAAAGCATCGATCTGACCATCGCCTTCAGGGCGTCTCGCTACGATAGAGGAGAGTCGGCGGCGGGCGACTACATCAACTGCCCGATGACCAAAGAGGAGTACGATGCCTTCTACAGGGCCCTGATCGCGGCGGAGCGCATCGAGCTGCGAGACTTCGAGCAGGAAGACCAGGCGGGCGGAGCGCCCGGCTTCTTCGAGGGCTGCCTGCCCGTTGAGGTATTGGCGGGTCGCGGCGAGAGGGCCCTGGCCTACGGCCCTATGCGTCCGGTGGGCCTACGCGATCCACACACCGACCGGCGTCCCTACGCGGTGGTCCAGTTGCGGCAGGACAACGCCGCCGGTACACTCTACAATCTGGTGGGGTTCCAGACCAACCTCAAGTACGGCGAACAGAAGCGCGTGCTGCGCAAAATACCCGGGCTCGAGCACGCCGATTTCCTCCGCTATGGTTCGATGCATCGAAACACATACGTCAACGGGCCCGCCCTGCTCCGGCCCACGCTCCAATACCGCGACCGCGATAATCTCTTCTTTGCCGGGCAGTTGGCCGGTCTTGAGGGATATGCTGGCAATGTCAGTGGCGGCTGGCTGGCGGGAGTCAACGCCGCGCGTCTGACCCACGGATTGCCGCCCGTCGCCCTACCCCACAAGACGATGTTCGGGGCGCTTATCCACTACATCACCCACGCCGAGGTGAAAGGCTTCCAGCCCATGAAGGCCAACTTCGGGCTGGTGCCGCCGCTCAAGGATCGCGTGCGAGGCAACCGCGCTCGCGGCGAGGTCCGCGCCCAGCGCGCCCTGGACGCATTGGCCACGTGGATTGAGGAGCACCCAGAGCTTGGCAGCGGCGCAGCCTAGCCAGGGCCAGAGAGGCATCCCGTGGGGCGCGGCTTCTTATCCGCTATGGGGCTCGGGGAGACGCCCAATCCGCAACATTGCGTGCATTACCAAGTCGAGAAGCCGCAAGACCGGCGGTCAGAGTTCTCGGCAGCTGTGCCAGGCGGTCGGTTCCTGGCACAGCTGCTATTTGAGACGGCCCACGTCACCGTGCAGATACCCCTGTCGGTGTTCGTCAACGCCCCGATCTCCACAGAGAATCCCTCGCGACTCTTACCCGCCGCCAGATCCTCCACACGGAAGACCAGGTCATCGGACAAGGGGGGACACCCGAGGATCGATCCGAAGAGCGCGCGTCATCGACCTCGACAATAACAACCCACGGCGTGTGCTCTTTCAGTGTCTTCCGCAGACTCATTGCCAGCCACCGTTGCTCCTGGCTTGGCTCCCCCGCCGCTTCAAAGACCGGGGACATGCGTCTGCCGCTGTTCAGCTGGGCTGTCTCTGCCGTCTCCGGGCCCGCATCCGCTAGTCAGGTGCATATAGGTCTGTCGAACCCAGCCCTCTGTCCACGCGGCCCCACCAGCGAGCCAGGTTCGAATGACTAGTCCACATTCACGCCCGCAGCGACAAGGTGCCTACCAGACCTCGTGAGCGGTCTGATCCGCGTCTCAGACCCACGCGATCACGGCATCGGTCGCTCGCCGAGCGTGACCGGCAGCTCGAGAGTCTCCCCATCGCGATAGATCTCAACCTGGATAGTGTCACCGGGCTGGGTAGACGTTTCCAAATATGCGATCAGATCTCGCGAATCCGTAATCGGCACCCCCTCGAACGATAGGATCACATCGCCCCCGACCGGTACATCGCCCCAACGCGTGCTCACCTGATCCTGTGCGCCACGGAGCCCGGCACGGTCCGCCGCGGAGTTGTGCTCTACGCTCATAATCAAAACGCCCACATCGGGCACGTCATAGCCGGCGTCCCGCGAGATCTCCGCCAGCTGCGGCGTCAGGCCAACGGGGCCTACTCCCATCCACGGATGGCGGTAGACACCGGATTCAATCAGCTGCGGGATCACGCGTTTCACCAATCGTGCGGGGATCGCAAACCCGATACCCGCATTTGCCCGGCTCGGACTGACAATCTGAGCGTTCACGCCAATCACCCTGGCCTCCGTGTCCAGCAGCGGACCACCCGAATTGCCGGGATTGATGGCTGCGTCGGTCTGGATCGCTTCACCAATGTACCGCTGATCCGGGCTCTGAATGATGCGCCCTAGGCTGCTGATGACGCCAAAGGTCAGCGTCTGCTCGAGACCAAAGGGCGCACCAATGGCGATCACGAACTGGCCGACTCTCAGCAACTCCGAATCCCCCAAGGATAGCGGGCGCATCGGATAAGCATCCGGATCAACCTTGACGACGGCGAGGTCGTAGGTGGGGTCCTTTCCCACAACATCCGCCATTAGGGTCGTACCATCCTTGAACGTCACGTTGATCTCATCAGCCCCCTCCACCACGTGGAAGTTGGTGACGATGTGGCCGGCTCCATCATAGACAAACCCCGACCCGGTGCCCTCCTGCGGCACGGCATTGTGGAAGAAGTCATAGCCAATCGTCGTGACCGAAATGTTCACAACCGAATCACCGACCGCAGCATAGACCGCCTCTACCTGCGTCTGCAGGTTCTCCAGCGCCGTGTTCGGGGGAGCCACCACCACGGGTGCCGACACCGCTGGCATAGCCGTCGGTGTCGGCACCACAACAGTCTCGGCCTGCCGGGTCACCGTAGGTACAGCAAGGCACCCCAACGATAGCACCACAAGTACACCAATGAACGCCACGAACCAAGATCTTGTTTTCATCCTATTCTCCATTCTATCAGGGCACCAAGAAGACTGGACAACGCGCGTTCCTGAGCACCTCGGTACTCACATCGCCAAGCAGGATGTCCACAACCTTTGTCGGGCCACCACGTGTACCGAGGATAATCAGTGACACATCTTCATCCTCCGCGGTCTGGAGAATGACCCGTGCAGGCGACTTGTCGGCCGCGACCACTCCCACTGCCGAGATCCCCACCTTCCGCAGGTATTCGACGGTATCGTCGACCACCTCATGGGCGACTTGCTCAAACTGCTCGACCAGGGCAGCATAGCCGGCCATCGCCGTATACCGATCGGGTGACTGATAAACGTGCAAGACAATGATGCTCGACCCCTCAAGTCGCGCCATATGTTCCAGATAGATCAAGGCGCGTTCGGCAGCAGGTGTAGCATTGTGTGCAAACAGAATCCGTCGAAACATCCCTAGCCTCCTCCCCCCATCAACCGCGCAGCTGGCGCAGCGTCTCAAAGAGCTGGCGCTCCTCATCACTGAGAGCCTGCAACAGGACAACCTGTACGACTGCGTACAGATCTCCCCGTTCGCCGGCGCGTCCCAGCACCGGCATACCCTTGCCTCGCAGGCGGAACCGCGTCCCGTTTTGCGTCTCCGGCGGCACAGTGAGCAGTACCGAACGACCATCGGGCAACGGCACCTGGACCTCTCCCCCCAGAACAGCCGTGTAAAGGCCCACCTGAACCCTTGTCTCAAGGTTCTCGCCCTGGCGCTCAAACCGCGGATGCGGCGCGACAGTGACGACCAGAAACAGATCTCCCGGTGGCCCGCCGGCCACACCAGACGCCCCTTTGCCTGCCACGCGTACCCGCGTGCCCGTCTTAGCACCCGCCGGCAGCGTCACCTCAATGCGCTGCTCGCCAATCTGGAAGAGCCGCTCTGTGCCAAGATACGCCTCCTCCAGCGAGATCTCCACTGGCTGCTCATAGTCCTGCCCGCGCCGAGGCTGAACCTGACCGCGCCCTCGTCTACCGCCGAGAAGATCACCGATATCCCCGCGATAGGACGCACCCCTAGTCCCGCCAAAGCCGCCGAACAGCTGCTGGAAGAAGTCGGAGAAGGCATCACCACCACCGAAACCGCCAGGACCTGTGGTATACGTAGGGCGCCCACCTCCCGGTCCTGCATCTCGGCCCCACTGCTGCCAGAAGTCGTCCGAACTGCCGCCACGCTGCTGGAAGCTCTTCCAATCACTCCCAAACTGGTCGAACATCTTGCGCTTCTCAGGATCGGAGAGGACCTCGTAGGCCTCATTGATCTCCTTGAACTTCTCCTCGGCAGCTTTATCGTCCGGGTTGAGATCCGGGTGGTACTTGCGCGCGAGCTTGCGATAGGCCTGCTTGATTTCCTTCTGCGTGGCCCCTTTGGAGACCCCAAGCAGACCGTAATAGTCCTGATAGTCCATACCCACTCCTTCTGTCACCCACGCTCCCCGTGTTGCGCACACTTCCTGTGTGGCCCACGCCGCCGGCGCGGCACTCCGCAGCTACGCTGTGTTGTCCCTGGCCACCACAACCTTGGCAGGCCGCAGGACTTGATCCCCGTACCGATACCCGGGCAGGAGCACCTCAGCCACATGCATATCGGCCACGCCGCCTAGCCGGGCCGGCACAGTTGCCACAGCCTCATGCAGATCGGGATCGAAGACCCGTCCCTGCGCGAAAACACGCTCGACGCCCTCGCCATTCAGCAGAGCCAAAATACCGTCATAGGCTAGCTGCACCCCTTGATGCACCGGATCCTTGGGCTCAAGATACTCGAGCGACTGCTCCAGACTGTCCACCACATCCAGAAACCGGTGCAGCAGTCGCGCCTTCTCCCGGACGACCTCGTCCTCGGCCCAACGTCGCTGGCGGCGGCGATAGTTCTGCATCTCCGCCTTGAGACGCATCGTCGCTTCCTGCCAATTCACACCTTCCTCTGGCGCCTCCGCCGCGTGCAGAGGCTCCGTGGACTGCGCCGCAGGTGTGTCCAGCCGAGCCTCGCCCGGGCGTTTTGCCGGGATATAGTCCACTTTGTTGGTTGATGTCATAAGTCGCTCCACCTTCAGTATAGCATCTAAACAACAAGGGGTGGCCGATGCCACCCCTTGTCCTGTCACTCGTAACCGGTCAACACCGGACTCACCCTCACGTCGCTTACGTGGGACTTTCGATCGCGGTGCTAGGCAACCTCTCGGTACTCACCTTCCACCACATCAGAGTCGTCACCGGGCTGCTCACCAGCGGCATCAGGGCCCGGGCCATAGCCGGGGCCAACATTCGGGCCAGGGGTCACGCCAGGACCGGCATCACCGTAGGCTTGTTCGCCCATCTTCATCGCGATCTTGCGCAGGTCTTCCATCTTGCTGCGAATCGCGGCCGTATCCTCGCTAGAATCCTTCACGGTGCGCAAGTCATTCATCGCGCCCTCCAGCTCACCACGCAGATCGCCAGGTACCTTCTCGCCGAGCTCTTCCAGCGTCCGTTCAGTCTGATAGATCATACCATCAGCTTCGTTGCGAGCATCGACCAACTCCTGATGCTTGCGATCCTCTTCCTGGTGCAGCTGTGCTTCCTCGACCAGGCGATCTACCTCATCGCCGCTAAGGTTCGTGCTTGCGGTGATCATGATATGCTGCTCGCGCCCCGTCGCCTTGTCCTTTGCCGTGACGTTGAGGATACCATTCGCGTCGATATCGAACGTTACCTCGATCTGCGGGACGCCCCGACGCGCAGCGGGAATACCATCCAGGCGGAACTGCCCAAGCAGCATATTCTGGGCCGCCATTGGGCGCTCGCCCTGGTATACCTTGATAT
>JAGHDT010000240.1 GCA_021159805.1 Anaerolineae bacterium | reverse complement strand
GTATGAGTTGGTGGGGCACAAGGTGCGGGTCGAGAACGGCGTAGCGCGGCTGTCCGATGGGACGATAGCGGGTAGTACGGCGGTGCTGAGCACATGCGTTCGCAATATGGTGAACGCCGTAGGTGTCTCACTCCAGGATGCAGTGAAGATGGCGACGATGAATCCGGCGAAGATCGCTCGTGTTGCTGATCGGCAGGGCCAATTAGCTCCCGGTTATGCAGGGAACCTCACCGTGCTTGATGCCGATTTGGACGTGAGAATGACGGTGGTGGGCGGACGTGTTGTTTACGATCGGGATGTGCAGGTATAGCACCAAGGAGGTTGGGGGATGGGACTGAGGGATGAGATCTTCGAGCAGCCCGATGTGCTGCGCCGGTTGATCGATGAGCAGTGGCTCGCCATCCAGGGGATTGCGCGGGAGCTGCGCTCACGGAATATCAATTACGTCTTTCTGACGGCCAGGGGGACTTCGGATCACGCCGGTCTCTATGCCAAGTACCTGTGGGCGACCCACAATGGACTGCCGGTCGCGCTGGCGGCTCCATCACTCTTCAGCCTCTACCAGCGTCCCCCGCGTCTGGTAAACACGCTGGTGGTCGGTATCTCGCAGTCGGGCCAGTCTCCCGATATCGTGAGCGTGATGGCCGAGGCACGCCGCCAGGGTGCGCCGACACTGGCAATCACCAACGCGCCTGACTCGCCGCTCTCTGAGGCGAGCGATTGGGTGATTGATGTCTCTGCCGGACCTGAGTTGGCTGTGGCGGCAACGAAATCTTACACCGCGGAACTGGCGGCGATCGCGCTCCTCTCCATCGCGATGGATGATGAGAGTGGCGAGCGCTTCGCGGCGCTGGAGCTCGTTTCCGACTACATGTCGCAGATGCTGGCGCTGGATGCGGAGATCGCTCAGATCTCCGAGCGGTACCGCTATATGAGCCAGTGCGTTGTCCTGGGCCGGGGGTATAACTATGCTACGGCGTATGAGTGGGCGCTCAAACTGAAGGAGCTCACTTACACCGTGGCTGCGCCCTATTCCTCAGCTGATTTCCAGCATGGACCCGTGGCGATGGTCTCTCAGGGATTCCCGGTGTTGGCCGCGGTGCCGCAGGGCGCCGTCTACAAGGATCTCTACAGACTGCTCTCACGGCTCAAGCGAGAGCAGGAAGTGGAACTGTTGGTGCTCTCCAATGTAACGGAGGCGCTGGACCTGGCCGACCGCGCAGTGGCGCTACCTATGGACATGCCGGAATGGCTCAGCCCGCTCGTCTCCATCGTTCCGGGGCAGCTCTTCTGTTACCATCTGACCAGAGCCAAGGGTCTCAGCACTGAGAGTCCGCGGATGTTGAGCAAGGTCACGAAGACGGAGTAGGGGAGGGAATCAGCGAATGGGAGAATACAGAATCAGCGGATGGGAGAATACAGAATCAGCGAATGAAAGAATCAGAGAGTTTGAGTTTCTCCATTCGCTGATTCGCTGATTCGCTGATTCTCTCATTCTTCCATTCTGTTGGCTTTATCCCTCACTTTTCCCAGGAGGCGACCGTGAGTAGACTCGCATTGAACGGCGGCGACCCTGTCCGCAGTGAACCTTTCCCGCAGCGAGGGCACGTCGGCGCTGAGGAGAAGGCCGCGGTGGATGCGCTTTTTGAGGAGGCTATCGCCACCGGTGTGGCGCCTGGCTACAACGGGCCCGAGGAGACGGCCTATTGTGAGGAATTCTCCACCTTCCTCGGTGGAGGCTATACTGATGCTGTCAGCTCGGGGACGGCCGGGGTCTATGCAGCACTGCGGGCCCTCGATCTGGAGCCGTTTGGCGAGGTGGTCGTCGGGGCGGTGACGGACCCCGGCGGCATGATGCCAATTCCGCTCCTGAACCTGATCCCGATGGTGGCGGACACCGCACCCGACAGTTACAATACGGATGCCGAGCAGGTCGCTGCCCTCCTTTCACCCCGCACGCGGGCCATTGTCGTGCCGCACATCGCCGGTGAGCCGGCCGACATCGCAGGGATCGTTGACCTGGCCCGGTCGAGGTCCATCCCGGTGATAGAAGACTGCGCACAGGCGCACGGGGCCACTCTCAACGGGCAGCACGTGGGCACGTTCGGCGACATTGCGGCTTTTTCCACGATGTTTGGCAAGCATCACAGCACCGGTGGCCAGGGGGGTTTGGTCTTCACCCGCGATGAGTCGCGCTACCATATGATCCGGCGGGCCTCCGACCGCGGCAAGCCGTTCTTCCTGCCGGCGGGCTCGACGAATGTGATGGCGTCGCTCAACCTGAACCTCAATGATCTTGCTGCCGCCATCGGTCGCGTGCAGTTGCGGAAGCTGCCTGGGAACGTGAAGCGGCGACGCGCGGTGGTGGCGGATCTTGCCAAGGCCTTGGCAGAAGACCGGTGCATCTCAATCCCGGCGCCGTTGCCCGGCGCAGAGCCAAGCTATTGGTTCCTACGGATGCGCTTTCACGCCGATGCGTGCAGTGTTGACAAGGCTGCGTTCTGTCGGGCCCTGATCGCCGAGGGACTGCCCGTGATGGTCGATTACTCCGCTGCACTGCCGCACACGATGGATTGGTTTGTGAATCGCCGCGTCTTTGGCACCAGTGGCTATCCGTGGGCCGCCCCGGCTTACACCGGCGATCCCGATCGCGTGTTCCCCTGTCCCAACGCGCATGCGACCATGGCGACGCACTTCAACGTGCAGATCCACGAGGCGTGGGACGATCAGGCTGTTGCGGATGCTGTGGCGATCTTTGAGAAGGTGGGCGGGGCGTTCGGGC
>JAGHDT010000250.1 GCA_021159805.1 Anaerolineae bacterium | reverse complement strand
GAAGCGCCTCGTCAACTCAAGGCCTGGGGAAGGCGTGCTGCCGAAGACGGCCCGGCCAAGTAGGCCGGACAGCTAGGTCACAAGAGAGGTCAGCTACGATGGCAGACGAGAACGGTGAAACCTTCTTCACGCGCGCCGGTCCCACCCGCGCGGTGTTGGCGCTCAGCAAGTGGCTTCCGCCGGTGGCAGGGGAAGCGCTGAGCCGAATTGTCGCGCGCGTGTTAGTCACGGCTAGACCCGCCAACTATCACGGCGCGTCGGACAACCTGCACCACATGCTTCCGGACGGCACCAGTGAGCGTGAACACAGGCGCACACTGTACCGGCTCTTCTACCACGCCGCCAAGAGCTACTACCATCTCTTCCATAATCTGGCGTACAGCAACGATCCACGTACCTTCCACCCCCCCGTCCGCATGACCGATGACGTCCGCCGCTTTGTTGATGAGGCAGTCAAGACGGGACGGGGCCTGTTCATCGCGGGATCGCACACCTCCAACTTCGATCTGGCCGGCATTGCGCTGACGCAGTACCTACCCAAACCAGTGCAGGTGCTGTCCATTGCCAACCCCACATCCGGATACGAATTCATGAACCGAATGCGGACGAACGACAATGGATTCGTGACACCGATCACGCCCGCGTCCTTGAGAGACGCTATTCAGCGGCTAAGAGATGGTGGCATCGTGATGACCGGAACAGATCACCCAGTCGCCGGGGGGAACAGCCCGCTGATATTCTTCGGCCATACGGCCTATCTGCCGACAGGATACATGAGGATCCCCCTGATGACTGACGCTCTGGTGATGACCCTTGCCAATACCTTTGATGGCGAGGCCTACCGGATCCTGGGCAACCGCCCAATGGAATTGGAACGCACAGGCGACCGCGCGCACGACATTAGGGCCAACGCACAGCGCGTGCTCTCACAACTCGAAGCGTTCATCCGGCGCACGCCGGACCAATGGATGGTGTTTGACCCGATCTTTGCCAACGACGGCGCCGATCAGACCACCCACAGTGCGGAGGCTTGATGCCGAAACTGAAGCGACTCGAGCTCCAGGGGTTCAAATCATTCGCTGATCCCTTCATATTCCTGTACCCGACCGGCATCACGGCGATCGTCGGCCCGAACGGCAGCGGCAAGAGCAACGTCGCCGACGCTATTCGCTGGGTGCTGGGCGAGCAGCGCCTTACCTCTATTCGCGGACGCACAGGCGAGGACATGATCTTCGCCGGAAGTCCGAGGCGCTCCCGATCGGGCATGGCCCGCGCTGCGATCACCTTCGATAACTCCGACGCCTGGCTTCCTGTGGACTTCGCAGAGGTGACGGTCGAGCGCCGCACCTACCGCGATGGGACAAGCGAATACCTGCTCAACGGGAACAAGGTCCGGCTCATGGACCTACGCGATCTTCTGGACCGCTCCGGACTGGGGCGTGACGCCTATCTGGTCATCGGGCAAGGCTTGGTGGACCAGGTCCTGTCGCTCCGGCCTAAAGAACGCCTGGCGCTCTTCGAACAGGCAGCCGGTATCACCCCCTACCGAACACGACAGGAAGATGCCGCTAGACATCTGGAAGAGACCAAAGGTAACCTCCAGAGAGTGTACGACATTGTCGGGGAACTCGAACCACGCCTGCGCCGGCTCCAGCGCCAGGCGGTCAAAGCCGACGAACATGCTCGGCTGAAGCAGGAGTTGGATGAGACCCTGCATATCTGGTACGGATATCGGTGGGAGAAGTATCTCTCGAACCTCGAGCAGGCACGCCAGCGCGTCGCCTACCGTGAGGACAAAGCATTGTCCCTACTTGAGCGGACCGAGGCACTGGGGAGCCAAGTCGGAGAGCAGCGCAAGCAGATCGGCCAGTACCGCGAGGAGCTGGCCCAGCTCCACCGCGAAAGCAGTGTTCAGCACGACCAAGCCAGCAGACGTCAGCAGGAGCTGGCCGTAGCACGCGAGCGACAGCGGCAGTTGCACGAACGCATTGAAGAAAGCAGAAGCAACCTCGTCCCCCTGCGCTCGGCGCTAGCATCCGAGCGAGAGGACATCGATACGCTGAGGGCACACCTAGCAGAAGCCGAGACACAACTGCGCCAGGCACAGGACTATCTCACCGAAGCGCAGATCAAGCACCAGAAGCTCACGCAACAGCGAAACGCGGTCTTGGGCAGACAAGCAGGAGTCCAGGCACGTACCCTGGAGACCCGCCACCGGCTGGTGAACCGGCAGAGTCGGCTGGAACAGGCAGAGGGACGCCTTCAAGAGCTTGATAGCCAACTGCAGGAGTTACAGCTCTTGGTCGAGGCCAGCACGGAACGCCGGCGGGCACAGCAGCGTGTTGTCGAGATCGCGCGCCGGAAACTGGAAGAATCCGAGGGCCAGCTGACCAGAGCCCGGTCCGAAGCCGCGCAGGCCGACGGAGCGTTGGGGACCGCACAGAGCAAGGCTGAGGGTGTCCGCAAAGACATGGCGCGTCTGCAGACCAATCTGCAGCGCACCTCGGCCCGTCTTGAGGCACTGGACCGCCTCGCAGCAGAGGGCGCCGGCATGTATGCCGGTGTACGCGCCGCCCTCCAAGCCGCGGAGCACGGCGAGCTCCAGGGGCTTCCGGGTTCCATTTCGAGCGTGGTGCATGTTCCTGCAGAACTGGAACGCGCACTTGAAGCCGCCTTGGGCTCCCAGTTGCAGAACGTGGTCGCAGAGTCCTGGGACGATGCCCAGGCAGCGATCCAATGGCTGAAGCGCAGGCGTGCCGGACGCGCCACCTTCCTCCCGCTGGATACCCTGCGTCCCCCACGTCCGCTGGAAGTCCCGACAATGCCCGGTGTCATCGGCCTGGGGTCAGAGCTCGTGGACTACGATCCGGCCTATGAGCCGGCTGTGCACCTACTGCTGGCACGGACCGTCATCGCTCAGAGCCTGGATGCGGCCCGGCGTCTGCACCGCAAGCTGCACGGGAGCTTCCGGATTGTGACCCTGGATGGTGATATCGTCCGATCCGGTGGTTCGGTCACCGGAGGTGAGGCCCACAACTCCCGAGGTCCGGGACTGCTGTCGAGAGAGCGCGAGCGCCGGGAACTGCGTCAGGAAGTCGACAAGACGCAGCGGGACGTGAAAGAGAGACAGAGTGGTCTGGCAGCGATCGAGGAACGGGTTCAATCGCTCACCCAGACACGGAGCACCCTGCGCAGCCAGTATCAGGAGGCCGAGAAGCGCAGACGCCGGCTGGACCGAGACGTCGAGGAAGCCACGCGCCAGTTGGCGCGGGTGCTGCAACAGACACAGTGGCAGGAATCCCGTCTGGCAGATGCCCGGCAGGAACAGGAAAAGACCAAAGCGACACTGGAGAAACTCGGGCAGGAAACGCAAGAAGCGCAGGTCGAATTGGACCAGCTGGTGACCCAAGAAAAGGACTTGGCCACCCAGCTGAGCGACCTCGACGACGACGACACTACCCGCTTGGTCGCCGAGCGCCGGACCAGGGTTGCAGTGTTGGCCCAGGAGCACGAAAGCCACAGCGTGCTGCTGGACAGCCGCCTGCGCGAGATCACACGGCTCGAACGCCAGGTCGAGGCTCAGGAGCACCGCATCCGCTCGCTCCAGGGAGAGTTCGAGGCGCTGAAGAACGATCTCGACGTGCTCGCGGTGACCTATGAGACGGCACGGTCCAAGGCCAATGGACTGGCCGCCCAGATCGCACCGTTGGAGTCCCGGTTGGTGGGAATGGAGACCTCTCTCGCAAAGCTAGAACAAGGCGAAGATAACGCGCGCAAGTCCCTCAGGGAGGCGGAGCAGCGTTTGAGCAAGGCCGAGGTCGATGCCGGACGCCGGGAAGATCGGGTCCGGGCACTGCGCCGTGAGATTGAGGAAACGTTGGAGATCGTGATCAGCAACCTCCCGGATACCATCTCCACCCAGCAGCCGCTACCCCTGGGCGACATCGTCAGTCACCTCCCAACCATCACCGAGCTGCCCCAGGGATTGGAGAACCAGATCCGCGATCTCAGGACCCAGATCCGACGACTGGAACCCATCAATACGGTCGCCAAACAGGAGTATGGCGAACTCTCGAAGCGCCACGGGTTCCTGCGCGAACAGATGGAGGATCTGGAGCGAGCTTCGGCACACCTTCGCGAGGTCGTAGGCGAGCTGGACAAGATGATGGACACGATGTTCAGCACCACGTTCTCGTCCATCGCCACGGAGTTCTCGCGGGGCTTCGAGCTTCTCTTCAGCGGAGGCAGCGCTAAGCTGGTCCTCGTGGAGGAGGAAGGAGCGCGCACCGGCGTCGAGATCACGGCCCGACCGCCAGGCAAACGCACGGCCAGCCTGGACGTGCTGTCGGGCGGCGAACGGTGTCTGACCGCTGTGGCATTGATCTTCGCGGTGATGCGCATCAGCCCGACACCCTTTTGTGTCCTCGACGAGGTCGACGCTATGCTGG
>JAGHDT010000437.1 GCA_021159805.1 Anaerolineae bacterium | reverse complement strand
GTGCGACGCGGTACCTGTGTTGCGGTTGGTTCCGTGTCCGCACTCTCTGCCTCCGTGTCCCCAGGTGCTGCGGCCATAGACTCAGCGTCGGGTTTCTCGTCTGTTGGCGCCGGCGTGGCTGTAGGTCCCAACAGCGGAGTCGGTGTGGATTCCGGTACCGGCGTATCTGTGGCGGGCTCAGGCGTGTCAGCCTCTGCCGCCATCGCCTCCACCGTGACAGTTGCCACGATCTCGGTGAGCGGGGGCACCGCCTGCTGTGGCTTGTTGAGAACCAAGGCCCACACACCAAAGGAGATCAAGGCGAATACGAGAAGGCCGCCGAGCACGGCCACAGCGACAATGAATGTGCGGTTCTGTCCTTCACCTTCGGGTTGCTGCTGTTCTTCTTCCTCCTCCGCGAAGATGTCGTCGCCGCCAAAGGTATCGAATGTGTCGTTTGACATGATCAGAATCTCCTTACCTGTGTGCCGACCAAATATCAGGGAGCCACTTTGGCTAAGATGAGCATACGCTGTACGGATATTGTAAACAAAAGAGAGAAAAAGTGCAAGTTGCCCTTCAGCTACGCCGGATTTTTCGTTTTAGGTTCTTGTGTTCTTGAGCGTCACTACGTGCTCTTCACTCCGGTGGTGCGCGGGGATCGTCACCGCGCCGCTGCGGTCCGAGGGAAGCTCCTCCGTGAGAAAGCGCGTGATGGCGTGAAGCGCTGCTTTCAGGAGGGCTTCGCCCAGAGGGACCATCTTGATATCGATAAACAGGTTCTCCTCGGGTATTCTCTCATCGAGATCGGCCATCTCCTCGCGGAAGATGGCCACGAGGTCCTCTTCGTGATCCTTCAGAAAGTGGGCCAGGTCCTTCCGCGCCAAGCGGAAGGCGCTTTCGCGCATTGTCTTACGTAGCGGCATCGGATGTCACTTCCCCCAGTTAGAATAGGCGCTCCAGGTTCGCATATGGGACCCGTACCGGTTCCCCTTCTCCAATATTCACAGACGCCCCGGGAAGATGCGCCCCGGTTTCGAGCTGAACGCGTCTCGCGAGCATTTCGTGTATCGTTCCTGATCTGCCGCGATAGGCTCCACGTAGGATGCGGACCCGGTCCCCAATGGCCAGGGGAGTGTCGGCTCGTATCACCTGGCCCACTTGCATCGGCATAGGAATCACGATGTAAGGGCGCGTTGGGTGCCATCGGTTGCCGATATCACCGCTGATGGATGCCTCGCGCCCATCCAGTGACCGCAGGAGATCGAAGACCGTCTGGGTCATAGGCGTCGTGCCTATGCCTTCTGTGGCAATGACCGGGAATCCGGCCTCGCGCAGCTGCGGGATCAGCCCTGCCGGGACGCTGCCCACAATCATACCACGGACCCGCATGTCTTTGGCATCCTGGATGGTCTCCCCGTCGACAGTGGAACCCCCAATCAGGATCGATCCCTGGGATGACGCATTGATGTGGGTAGGACGAATGGGATGCCTGGCTTCGCGAACCACCATCCGCAGAACGCCGTGGGCCTCGTGGCCATTGCCCCATAGCGCCTGGATCAGTCCCCCCACCGTCTCGATGACGACGCCTTCGCCGAGCTCTGCATCGACGATGTAGCCCGGTACGAGGGCGTTCAGGTGAACGATCTGGGGTTGGGCCTGCAGTAGCAGGCGCCCTCGCCCGACGCCGGCGACCTTGCCGCTGATGGGTGCTTGACAAACGCGGGAACCGAATCCACCTTTCGATGCTAGGATATCTCCTTCGGAGATGGCTTGACCGCGTTCCACTTTGAGATAGGAGTTCGCACTGCGCAGCGGTACATCCAGCTCCCGCGCAACTTCCACGATCCGGAAGTCGGGTGGTATGATGGCCTGGGCGACAATCTGGGCCGGTTCGACCGAGTCGCCAGTGCGCATCAGGACGGTGCCCGGATGGGAGAGACGACGCGGCGTACGGATGATCGTCAGCGGGTTTGCTATGCAGTGCTGTATGATCACACTAGCCTCCGACGTCCAGAATCCACCGGTTGAGTGTGCGACGGCGACGGTCAGGGTTCGACGGCAGGTTGACAGGGCGTCCGCGGGCGTCCACTACGAGCCCCACCAGCCCTCCCAAGACCTCGACTCTGCCACCTTGGCCAAGACCCATACCGATATCAATATGTCGGCTAGGGTGGATCTCAAGGGTCGCGCGCTGTCCCTCCAGTAATGGCCAGACCTCGATCTCGCCGTAGCGGGCCTCCACATTGAGCTCTCTGCCGCCCTCATAGGTGATGCGCATGCGCATGACAACCTCTCCGGGTCTTGCCTGTCCTACCGGTGAGATCACGGTGCCCAGTGAGACAAGGGTGCCTGACTCCAGAGCTGAGGCCGCTGCCAACGGCTTGATCCCTGCCACGGCACCGATCGCCGGTGCGGCATGGCTGCTATCCAGCAATAAGGTGGATATGCCGACGGGCTGCAGTCCATCCAAAATCGCGAGCAGTGATTGGCCCGGACGTGGGGTGAGGACGATGCCGCCGCCCGAGATCAGGATGGGGTCGGTTCGTGGCATCGCACCTGTCGCCTGCATTGCTGCTTTTCCGACATCCCAAGTCGGCCAGGCTGTGCTGACTGCGGATCTCAGCATCTCACGCACGACCGCCAACTCGATTGAGAGTTCCTGAGACGTCTGGGGGATGGTGGAAGGCAGCAACTCGGTGTTGTACAGCATCGCCAGGAGGGTTTCTCTATCCATCTCAGCGGGTATCCACCGCAGGATGCGATCCGCCCCGTGGGTTTCTACCCAATCGATCAGGCCATTGGCCACGCCGTGTTCATAGATGGAGACATAGGATCGACCCTGAAAGGTCGCGGCCATCGTCGTTGTAGCCGCGCCGACGTCAACCCCAAGCACGCCCCGGTCAGCGTTGCCCTCGCGGTGCCAGAGAAAGTCGACCACGTGGGAGAATGCTGTTGCAACTGGAAAGAGAGGGAGACGGCTCCAATCGCTCAGCCTTTCAATACCCGGTGCTGTCCGCAGGCGCTTCTCAATGTAGAGTTCTTCCAGCGCGGATTGTGCCGGCCCCAAATGCTCGGAGTCTGCCGTGGGACGGACGTTATCGGTTGTCACGACATGGGTGATATCCCCAAGGAGTTTGGTCACCTGCGATCTGAGTGTGCGGTTACCGGCATAGATAACAGTGGGACGCTGTTCTTCGTCCAGCATCGAGGTGGCCAGTGCCACGGCCTCTGCAAGTTCCAGTACGGGACGCCGTGCGCCTCCGTCGACGCCTCCGACGAGAAGGACGGCATCCGGCATCAGGTCCCGCACTGTGCGCGCCCACATCTCCTGCGGTGCGCGCAGGTTACCCTCGCGAGAGAGGGTTGCCTCGATGGTGGCATAAGTGCCGTTTACGGCACGGCGCCCGCTCTCCAGGCTCATCTCTCGGACCAACCCGGCAAGCACGACTCTGAGTGGTTGGACTGCGCTGAGAATCACCACAAAGGCATCGACGCCCTCTCGGCCTGTGCGTGGCACAGTAATGCCCCCCCGGGCGTAGAGCGTGCGCCCGATGATGGATTCTAGCTCCTGGACTCCGTGGACGACGCCGATACTCAGGTCATTCCACGGAGGCTTTCCCGTCGTTTGGGCTTCGGCCTGGGCCACAAATTGGTAGCTGTCACCGACGTGCTCTAAGAGCAGGAGCTTGGTGATGACTGTGCCGCAGTCGACAACTAGGATCGAGTCTATGATGTGTGCTTCTTCCACGGCTATCTCCCCACCGAAGACATCAACCAGTGGGCCAAGTCGTTGATTTGGCTCAAGCGGATCACCATGGCGGTCAACGCTGATGTAATCGCACCGGCAAAGGCCGCGCCCAGCCCGACAACAAGGAAGAATCCACCTAGCTGCCGGATGCTGCGTTGTGAGATGCTGAGTGTTTCCCTCCCCAAAGGCTGTGACTTAGGACGCCCGGCGAAGAGCAGGAGCACAGAGAGGGTGCCGACCAACACCACGCCCCCCTGGAGGAGTTCCAGTATGCCCGCATCGAGCCGGATCCCCTGGCCTGTGGCAAGAACTTGGGGAATCAGTGAGCCTGTCAGGGCACCGGAAATTGCCACCCCAGCACCAACGCCCACCAGGTAGCCGAGCGGGATGTTGCCCAGAACGGAGATCTTGCCCAAGAAGCGGGCCGGTGGAAAGCCCTTTAGCAGGAGTAAGGAGCCCAGGAGCAAGGGTACTGTGTAGGTCAGGTTAGCCGCAGGGTCGGTGTTGGACAGGGCCGGTGTGATCCACTGCTGCCATACGAAATCAACGGCGATACCCGTAGCGTATCCGACCGCGGAACCAACCAGCAAGGCCAGCGCCCAGCGGTAGAGACCATTATCGCCGAGAAGATAGCTGAAGATCATCAGGGTGATGATTGTTCCGATGATCAAGCCCAGGATTTCAGGCATGGCTCTGGCGCGCTCCTTTCTTGCCGGCGACAAGGCTGACAAGCAATCCGATGACCAGCAGTCCACCGGCTGCCCAATGGGCCAGCATCAACACGTCGAGGGTTCGCGCTGCACTATTGACATCCTCAACACCGCGGAGTTCGCGGTACGCCAGGGCGTCTGGGAGTCCAACCAGCCACCCTTGTATCTGCAGCGTCCGCAGGTACGGAGCAACGATGGGGCCGGCTGATGCGCTGACGCCCACGCTCAGCGAGACGGGGGTGGGCGCACTGCCGTAGGCAAGTTGGACTTGCTCAATCCACCATCGTAGTCGCTCAGGACGTGATGCCAGGACCAGAATGTGGTGGGCGGCTTGCGCATCCGGCTGTGATAGGAACGCTGAGATCCCGCTGGCGTTGCCGGCCAGATAGCCGCCGTCAAGCTGCGCAGGCCCTGGCTG
>JAGHDT010000169.1 GCA_021159805.1 Anaerolineae bacterium | reverse complement strand
CTCGGGGCAGCCATTATCGCCGGCGTCGGCAGCGGTGTGTTTAGTGGATATGCGTCGGCAGTTGAGGCTATGGTCAAGCTGGAGCGCACCTTCACGCCTGATATGGCGCGCCACCGGCGCTATACTGAATGGTTTGGGAAATACCAGCAGCTCGCGCCATTGATGCAGGACTACCTGCGCGATCTGGCTGGAGGCTGAGTCCGCGCCCGTTGTCTGAGGGGCTGGTTGGAGGTGTGGTGATGGACAGCAAGGAACGTGTGCGGCGGGCCCTGTCCCACGAGCCCGTGGACCGCGTGCCCGTTGGGTTTTTCGCGATCGACTTCGACACGGTCGAGCGGATTCTGGGCCACGAGACCTATCTGCGGGCCAAGGCTAAGTCACAGATCGCGTTCTGGGAGGGGCGGCGCGACGAGGTGGTGCAGAGTTGGGCAGAGGACACCATCGAGCTCTACCGGAAGCTCGACTTCATCGACATCGTTAACGTCAGCGCTATGGCGAGCAGTGTCGCGCCGCCCAAGGAGTACGAGCCAGAGCGCGTGCGCAAGGAGAATGAGAACACGTGGGAGGCCGGTGATGGCCGCGTGTGGAAGGTTTCGGACATCACCGCGGACCTGACCTTGGTGGCGCAGCCTGATCCGCACTACACACTTGATGACTTTCCCCTGGACGCTGACCCTGCCCCACCGGACCCCTCGATCTTTGAGGCGACAGACGCCATCATCGAAGCCCTGGGCGATGACCATTACATCCTGGGGCCAAACGGTGGCGAAGCCGGCATGATTCTGCTGGGCGGTATGGAGCACGGGCTGATGATGTACGCGCTCCAGCCTGAGGTCGTGAAGCAAGCTATCGCGGCCTCAACCAGAAGGGCCAACCTGATGGATGACTTCATGATTCGCCCCGGCACGGATGGGGTCCTCTGGGGGACCGACTTCGCCGCGACAACCGGGCCCTTCATCTCGCCGAGGATGTTCCGCAAGTTTTGCCTTCCTTCCATCAAAGTGCGCGTGGATGCCGTGAAGTCGCGCGGACTTGCTGTGCTGAAGCACGCCTGCGGCAACAACTGGAAGCTGCTGGACATGTTCCTGGAGGCCGGCTATGAGGCCTACCAATCTATTCAGGCCTCGGCGAGTATGGACCTGGCGGCAGTGAAGGCCAAAGTCCATGGCCGCATGGCGTTGTGGGGTGGGGCCCGCGTCGAGAACCTCGTTTCGGGCACACCAGAGGATGTCCGGCAGGATGTAGCGCGCGCGATGCAGGCCGGTGCGCCCGGCAGCGGCTACATCTTCGGCACGACGCATTCGGTGGCGGTGGGCACCAAGTACGACAACTTTCAAGCAATGCTGGACGCGTATCATAAGTGGGCGATAGGAGTCTAGGCATTGCCGCAATGCTCGATGCGTACCACGAGCGGGCGGTGCGTGGTCGCTGGTAGAACCTACGCAGAGGCGCGAAATCGCAAAGAAATCAGCAAAGGCTTCGGATCTCTGTGATCGTATCCGACACGAGTTTGGATCTTTGTAGTGTCTTCTTTGCCTTCCTTGCGCCTATGCGTGAGACAGGTCTCATATCTCAACAGAGCCGATTTTTGCGCTTCACTCTAGGCGTGCTATGCTCTTGAGATAACCTATCTGCGGGAGGTTTGTCTCAATGGCTATGTCTTCCTACGAAGTGATGTGTCGCGCCATCGAGTTTCGGGGCCCCGATCGTCTTCCCCTTAACCTGGCGGCGCTGGGACGAAATGATGTCCACCACGTTGGCTGGAATCAGATCGGAACCGGTGACCATCAACACCGCGAGACGGTGGATGAGTGGGGCTGCACCTGGGCCAGGACCGATATGGACAACATGGGTCAGGTGAAAGGGCATCCCCTGGCGGATTGGGATGCGTGGGACCACATCCAATGGCCCGATCCGGATGACCCCACGCTGTATGAGGGGATGGAGGCACGCTTCGCCGGAAGCGAGGGAAAGTATGTGGCGACCAGCATCTTCATGCTGCTCTTTGAGCGTATGCACGCGCTTCACGGGTTCGAGGCGACGCTGATTGATCTCTACTTGGAGCCGGAGCGGATGGCGGCGCTGGCAGATCGTATCATCGAGATCGATTTGGGGATCATCGACAATATCGCCCGGCGGTTTGGTGGCCGCATCCATGGATTCAACTTCACCGATGACTGGGGGACCCAACAGAACGTCTTCGTCCGCCCGGAGATGTGGGATACCTTCTTCAAGCCACGCTACAAGCGGATCTTCGACGCTGTGCACGCCAACGGCTGGCACGTCTGGATGCACTCGTGTGGCAAAGTCAATGGCATTATCGAGAGTCTGATCGACATCGACCTCGACATCATCGAGCTTCAGCAACCTCGCGCACTGGGGATTGAGGAGATCGGTGAGAGGTTTCGCGGGCGTATCTGTTTTGCCTCGCTCTGCGATATCCAGCACACGCTGCCGTTCAAGGACGCCGACGAGATTCGGACCGAGGCAGAGCTGTTGCTGAAGCACTGGGCGACGACGGTCGGGGGTTTCATCCTGATTGACTACGGCGCCGGTCACGCGATCGGCGTGGATCGCGAGAAGAAGCTCGTGATGCTGGATGCGTTCCTGGCTGCAGACCCTTGGCGACGATAGAGCTGGGGAGAGGGTGGGCTGTGCCAGGCCCCAGAAAACAGTAAACTAACTCCGACTTACGGTATTCATCTTGGCGAAGGAGCCATTCAAGAACATTATGACACGCTATAGCAAAGACGGAAACTGGTACAAGGGCAACACGCATATCCATAGCACGGCCTCGGATGGAGGCTGGACGTTTGAGGAGCTAGCAGACGCTTACGCCGGTGCCGGCTATGATTTTCTCTTCCGCACTGACCATTGGGTCTTCTCAGATGCGTCTGCGGACGCGGAGGGTGATGACTTCCCCCTCCTGTGGCTTGATGGGGTTGAGTTGGATGGATCCGACGAGCAGGGCAGCTACTATCACGTTGTGTGCCTCGGTCGTTTTATGGATCTGAATCGTGAGATGGGGTTCTCAGCTGCGCTTGCTGCGGCCCGCCAACAGGGCGGACTGTTGATCCTCGCGCATCCTTGCTGGACCGGCAACTCGTTTGATGAGGCGGTGCGCTGGGATTTTGACGGCGTCGAGGTCTACAACCACGTCTGCCAATGGCTGAACGGCAAGGGCGACGCCCTGGCCTATTGGCAGGCGATGCTTCGGGATCGCCCCGGCACGCTGGGCATCGCATCGGATGACGCACACATCCGTCCCGAGCACCCAGGATGGAATGGCGGGTGGGTGATGGTACAGGCGCCGGAACTTACCCGGGCCGCTATCATGGCAAGTCTGCGTGCGGGCCGCTACTACAGCACGACCGGCCCCTCCTTCCTGGACATCACCCAGGAGGGCGACCAGGTCTCGATCCGCACCTCACCGGTGCAGTTTGTGCGGTTGGTCGGGCCGGGCTCACGCGGACTTCGCTTTGGGAGCTTTGACGGCAGCCTGATGACAGAGGCATCCTTTACCATTCCGGAGGATTGGCCCTATGCGTACCTGGACATCGAGGATGGGCAGGGGCACCGGGCGTGGACAAACACGCTATAGAAGGAGATCGCTATGGCAAGTCATGATTCTGCGTGGCCCAACATCGTCTTTGTGTTGACCGACGATCAGGGATACTGGGCCCTGGGCTGCGGAGGTAACACCGAGGTCCAGACACCCAACCTGGACCGTATCGCCGCGGTGGGGATGCGGTTTGAGAACTTCTTCTGCGCTTCGCCGGTCTGTTCCCCGGCACGTGCCTCGATCCTCACGGGGCGCATCCCGTCGCAGCACGGCGTACATGACTGGATCCGTAAGGGCAGCTTGAAGTGTGAGAAGACCCCGGGGTTGGGATGGGGCGATGATCGCGAGATCGAGTACCTGAAGGGTATGTTGGGATACACCGAGGTACTGGCTGAACACGGCTACACTTGCGGCATCAGCGGCAAGTGGCATCTGGGCGACAGCATCAATCCGCAGAAGGGTTTCTCCTACTGGCATCTCTTCCCCTATGGCGGCGGCAGCTATCACAACGGCTACTTCATTCGCGACGGCGAGATAGTGCGGGATACTCGTTACTTGACCGATGTGATCACCGAGGGTGGGCTGAAGTTTCTCGATCAACAGGCAGAGACCGATGCGCCGTTCTATCTCAGCGTACACTATACCGCGCCGCATTCGCCCTGGAACAAGGGTGAACATCCGGAGGATCTGGTGGACCTCTACGCGGACTGTCCCTTCGAGACGTGCCCGGAGGTGCCGGGTGGCCATCCGTGGCAGATCAACAGCGCACCACGAGGTACAGGGGCGCGACGTCACGAGCTGCTCAGCGGCTATTACGCTGCCATTACGGGGTTGGACCGCGGGGTGGGTCAGATTCTCCACAAGCTGGAGGCTATGGGCGTATTGGACAACACCTTGGTTATCTTCACCAGCGACAACGGGATGAATATGGGCCATCACGGGATCTGGGGCAAGGGCAATGGCACGTTCCCACAGAATATGTACGACACCTCCGTCAAGGTGCCTATGCTGATCGCGCGGCCGGGTCACGTGCCGCACGCGGTTGAGTCGGACCATCTCCTGAGCCATTACGATCTCTTCCCAACGCTGCTGGACTACCTGGG
>JAGHDT010000376.1 GCA_021159805.1 Anaerolineae bacterium | reverse complement strand
CTGCCTATTTCTTCGGCATACCTGTCGATGGTGGTGACGTCATTCTCCGAGTCTACGAGCAAACCACGGATGGACGGTTGGTCTCTGAATCCCGCGGTGTCACGGACCCGCAGGGGCACGCAGTGCTCAAAGCAGATCTCCCTGCGGATCTCGATGATGGACAGCTGGTGCTGGAAGCCCAGATTGTGGACTCGGCGGAACAGGTTGCCGGCATCCGGCAGGTCGTCTCCGTGAATGGAGCTTCCCTGCTGGTGCGGGCGATTCCCGAGAGCGGCGTACTGAAGCCGGGCGTTGAGAACGATG
Source organism: Anaerolineae bacterium (assembly GCA_021159805.1). Taxonomy (GTDB): domain Bacteria; phylum Chloroflexota; class Anaerolineae; order B4-G1; family SLSP01; genus PWVB01. Next base: position 3,686 of record JAGHDT010000376.1, on the reverse strand, counting down.
TGTTTGTGATGACCACGACTCCCGACGGCCGGCCTGCGTCTGCTGAGCTCACCGTGACGGCGGACGGCAAGCGGCATGAGCTGTGGACAGACACCTTCGGTCTGGCCATACTTCGGCTGATCCCATCCGGCGACACCGAGCTGGTTGTCGAAGCGCGGGATGCCGGTGGCAACGAGATCAGAACCGCCCTGTCCATGCGCGCAGATGCGCCCACGCAAGCCCTGCTTCTACACACGGCAAAGGCCATCTACGAGGTTGGCGAGACGTTGCGGGCAACGGCGTTGGTGGCAGGCGACGGTGCGGGGCCTGTCTATCTGGACATCGTTCAGGACGGACGGATGGTGGCTGCGCTGTCGGCACCCGTCGAGGACGGGGCTGCGACTTTCGCACTGGACCTTGATTCGGACTTCGCGGGGGCTCTGGAACTTCGCGCTACCACGGTGCCGGCCAAAGGTGGACGCCTGCAGGACACGCGGCTCATTGTCGTCGACCCACCGCGGGCCCTGGCCGTCACGATCGATGCAGACCGGGCCCGGTATATGCCGGGAGATGTCGCGCACTTGGCGATTGACACGACTGGTGGTGTCGAGACCGGTGCCGGCCCGGTTCCCGCGGTGTTGGGTATCTCCGTGGTCGACGCGTCGGTCTATGCTCTGGACAGCCTGCCTGCTAGCTTTGCCCGCGCCTACGTCCTGATCAATGAGGAGATGTTGGCCCGCCGAGATAGGGTCGGCGGAGTTGAGCTTTCATCTCTGTTGGACGGGTTGGATGGCGCGCAGAGAGCGCAGGATCTGGCAGCACAGGCGGCATGGGCTGGAGCCCCCGTTGCCGAGGCTTCCCTACGGGCGCAAGCCGTGCTGACACCGGTTGATGGTGGTGTGCCGGCTCGCCAACGGCTGGCCGGATCGCTGCATAGCGTTCTCGTCGTCTTGCCCGTCGTGGTGATAGCTACCGTTGTGCAGTACCTGCGTTGCGCCAGCTTGCTATCCGCAGCGCTGAAGCGTGTGGCCATCGGGTTGGGCGTCCTGGTCCTACTCTCCCCGGTGTTGATTGTGGGACTTGTTGTCGGGTGGCTGTTGCCGGTGTTGGGCGCGGTGCTCTTCTTCATCGCGCTGGGTGTCGCCTCGGTCTTGCTCGGCATTCTCTTTGTCTATGGATGGCGGCGCAAGCGGGCTCACGTACAGCTCTTTGCCGCACTCATGCTTGCCTACCTGGTGTTGGCAGGGATGACCTTGGGGTTGGCTGGACGCGGCACCGAGCCTGGCGGCGGCACGCTGATCCTGTTGGTCGCCACGTTCCTGTTGCTCATCCTGGCCACGTTGTTTGAGGGGCAGGCGCTCTTGGCGGAGCGTGTGATCGGCGTCGGGTGGTCTACGACCGCGCTCGCGCTTGTTCTAGCTATGCTGGCTGTCACAGCTCCGACAGTGCCTGCGCTGCGATCCGACCTGGCGAAAGCGGCTGCGAATCCGGCGCTCTATGTTGGTCCGCTGGGATGGCTCTCGGGTTGTGGTGTTGCGCCGGAGGCCGCGGCAACAGCTGAAACCGAGGCAGCTGAAGAGCCCACTCAGGACCCGCAGGACGTGGAACCGACGCTGGCGACGGCTACGCCGCTCCCAACTCCGGCGCCTGAGGCAACTGCAGCTGTGGCGCCCACGCTCCCGGCGGAGCCCTACCCTCTGCGCCACATCTTCCCCGAAACCCTCTATTGGGACCCCGATGCCGAGACGGATGCCCAGGGTCATCTTCTGCTGAACATAGCGTTGGCAGACAGCCTCACCACGTGGCAGGTCACGGCGTTGGCTTCGACGGCCGAGGGTGCAATCGGTGCCGCGAGTGTGCCTCTGGTTGTGTCACAGGACCTTGTCCTGGATGTAGAAAGCCCCAGAGAGGCAGTGGTTGGGGAGGCGATCACGATCACGCTCAGTGTGTACAACACCTCGGATGTGGCCGAGTTCGTGACGTTCGAGCTGCCGGGCGACGAGGGCTTCGTCACCCTGGAGGCACCGTTCTCACTGCTGGTACCTGCGAAGTCGGGTGTCGGCGCGACTTGGGTGATTCGTCTGGAGCGGGTCGGATCGTTGGCCCTGGAGATTGCAGCAATGGGTGAGCGAAGCGGCGACCGTGTCCTGGTCGAGGTGGAGGTCGTGCGATAGCCGGTTCCGGGCCCTCTCCCCTGGCCGGGGAGGAGCAAATTGATGGTGGCAGTCCGGTCCTCTCCCCCCGCATAGCAGCCTCATAAATGACCAAAAACCGGGTTTCTGAAGCGGGCAGGTTGTTTCTCCGACAGGCTGCTAGGCCTCGAAGTAGTCCGTATCGATTTTCGGCACCTTCACTTGCCGTGAGGTAACGCCGACCTCAAAGTCGATCATGAGTTCGGCAAGGCGCACGCCGTCGACGAGGACGACGCGCCCGACCGAACCGGCGAAGTCGATGGCCTGGGCGGTGAACGAGGATGTGGTGATGAAGACGGGCTTGGTGGCGCGCTGGTCAGTCAACTATGCGTTCTCCTCTATCAGACACGTGGAGCCGGTCCTCGGTCCATAGGCCAGGGTTCGAGACGATGTATGTGCGGATGCGGGCCAGCTCCTCTTCGTCCCGCACGATGCGTTCCCAGTAGTTTCGCTGCCAGAGGGGGGCACCGGGCGTGCCCCGCATCTTGTTGACGCGTCGTGTGCAGACCGTCTTCAGATTACCGACGACGGCGCCCAGACTGCCTGGCGGAATTGTACCATCCTGTCCGGTCGCCGCCATCTCCACCCTATCGGCCCCCGCCATCACGATAACCGCGTGAACGTGGTTAGGCATCACCTGCACGGCATCCAGGGACACGTCTGCCCGTTTGGTCAGATTGTGGCGCCAGATGCCGTCGACCAGTCTCCCGACGGGATTCAGCCGTATTTCGCCGTCGACGACGTTCCCGAACAGGCACCGGCGCCGGTACGTGCACACCGTTACGAAGTACACGCCCGAACCGGCGTAGTCCCATCCCCGTAGCCGTATGGATCGGCGGTGGTGGCGGGCCGGGTCATATCGCGATTTCATCTGTCGTTGTCCCGTGCGCGGACGGTACCGTAGGGGCGATGCATTCCGCGTTGGATCATTGTCGTGCCATCACCCTGCGAATGCGAGGGATGGTTGGTGTGGCGGGCCGTTGCTGGAATGCGTCGCCCTGTGCGTGGGGGTGCGTGCGGGTGCGCACCGTTCCCGCGCGTGGCGGCGCCGCGTTGCGAACGGGTGTCACGGGGCAGAGGGCGACGCATTGCCACGATGGTGTAAGCCCGCGTGTCGTGGTTCGGCGTTTGGTACGAGTATTGAATCCCGTGATGGTTGCCCCAATGCATCGCCCCTACAGCAGGTGACGCTGTTTGGGCGTCCCGTGGGCGGACGGTACCGTAGGGGCGATGCATTCCGCGTTGGATCATTGTCGTGCCATCAGCCTGCGAATGCGAGGGATGGTCGGTGTGGCGGGCCGTTGCCGGAATGCGTCGCCCTGTGCGTGGGGGTGCGTCCGGGTGCGTACCGTTCCCGCGCGTGGGGGCACCGCGTTGCGAACGGGTGGCACGGGGCAGAGGGCGACGCATTGCCACGATGGTGTAAGCCCGCGTGTCGTGGTTCGGCGTTTGGTGCGAGTATTGAATCCCGTGATGGTTACCCCAATGCATCGCCCCTACAGCAGGTGACGCCGT
>JAGHDT010000423.1 GCA_021159805.1 Anaerolineae bacterium | reverse complement strand
GATTCAGGGCTTGGCTATGCGGATTTCGCCGTTATCCCCGGTCGCTCCTACAACCTCTACATTGATAGCCCGCACGGCCGTCCGGTTCTTGCTGTGCAGGTGGAGCCGTGCCCGCCAGATGAGGGCACGGGCTGGGTCTCACGGTATCTGGTGCTGCGAGATGAGACGGAGGAGCGTGCCGTGTCGGACACCCTCACGGTGACGTCTAGTCTGACCGGTACCGGGGGGCTGACGGCAACGGTGTCGCCGACCGCCACGTTGGTCCTGACGCAGACGGTGACGCCGGTTCCCTAGGTATTGTCACAGACTTGCCCTGACGTATAATAGAGAGACTGAGGTCATTAAGGGAGGTGTATGATGCGGAAATTCTTCGTCTTCTTGGTTGGATTCCTGGTCGGTGTGTGGACCGGTGGTATGCTCTCGCTGTTATTTGCTCCAGAATCTGGCTCCGAGCTACAGCTGCGGATTCGAGAGGGGGTTGATGAACTGGTGAAAGAAGGTCGTTCGGCGGCGGAGATTCGCCGACACGAACTGGAGAACCAGCTGGAGTCGTTCAAGCAGGGGCGGCCCATTATTCTGCAGACGGTGGATGAGACGGTCGAGACGGCGTAATCGCGCCTTGAGAGAGTGGTGGAAGGCAAAGCGGCGGGGATTGATTCCCCGCCGCTTTTTGATTGCTCTGGATGTTGGCTAGCGGGCCGCGTCTATAAAGGCCGCAAAGAGCGGTCGCATCGTATCGGAGGTCTTGAGCATTGCTTCAGGATGCCACTGCACACTGATGCAGAAGGGGTGTTCGGCGATCTCAGTTGCTTCAATAATACCATCTGGTGCCCTTGCCACGATGGACACACCGTGCCCTGGTTCCATCACAGCTTGATGATGTGCGCTGTTGACGGCGAAGTGGGTCCCTCCCAGGACACGGGCCAACCGGCTGCCGTCGACCAGATCGACGGTGTGGACGTCTCGCTCCATTGGTCTCGCCGGTGTATAGGCGTGGTCCAGTGCGTCGGGAAACCGCGTCGTGATGTCTTGCAGGAGGGTGCCGCCCAGGGCCACGTTGACCACTTGATGGCCCCGGCAGATTGCCAGGAGTGGCTTGCCAAGTGGTAGCCAGGCTCGCAGTAGACCCAGTTCAGCGTAGTCACGTTCCTCGTCCACGCGCCCGGTCCAGGGTTCGAGTTCCTGTCCGTAGTGGTTGGGATCTATGTCCTCTCCGCCACTGAGCAACAGTCCGTCCAAATGCGCCAGAAGACCCGGCCAATCGTCGCACTGTGTCACTGGGGGGATAATGAGCGGGGTGCCGCCGACCTGTTGAATGGCACGCGTGTAAGTTGTGCCAACCGAATGCATCGGGGCATGGAGCAACCGGGCGGAGGTATCCCGCCGCCCGGTAATGCCGATCAGTGGTCTGACCCGCGAGGTCAGTTCGACGCTCCTAGCGCCGTTCCTTCAGGCGTGCAGCACGTCCACGGAGATCGCGCAGGTAGTAGAGTTGGGCGCGGCGGACCTTGGCATGGCGTAGTACATCAACCTTTTCCACGCGAGGCGAATTCAGCAGGAACGTGCGCTCAACGCCAATACCGTGTGAGGCAATGCGACGCACGGTGAAATTACCGTTGATGCCGTTGCCCCGGCGAAGTCGAATGATGGTGCCCTGGAAGGGCTGGATGCGCTCGCGCTCTCCCTCAACAATGCGAACGTGGACGCGAACGGTGTCGCCGGCGGCCAGTTGGGGTACGTCCGACTTCACCATCTGGCGTTCTAATGATTCAACCAGGTTCATTTCTCTTTATCCTCTCCCCGAAGCGTTGCCATGATTGCCCCGTCACTGTGTGGCAGCTCGCCATCGCGTGACAGCAAGTGATAATTATACCACACTCCTTCGGAGCAACAATGCTCACTTGACGCGGAGGCGCCATCCTCCCTGAAGGTAGTCTGGGTCGCGCGGCAGTCCGCGGCTTTCCCACAGATGGGCGTTCCACGTCCAGAATTGCTCGCGTTTCATCCCGTGGCGTGAGATGATGCCCCACACGGTATCGCTGGTTTTCGCGGTGACATAGATCGGCTGGGGAATCGAGGCAAGCCCTTGGCCCAAGCTGACTATGCTCTCTTCCGGGATCGGGGCTCTTCCGCCGATCTCCATACAAGGGATGTTGACGGCCTGCAACATTGGCCACAGGACCTTCTCTGCCTGGGCCGCGTGGTAGATGCTGAAGAAGTCCACCCCGTGGCGTGCAATGGCTTCGATCCAGGGAATGAAACGCTCCGGGAGCAGATCATCTCCACCTAATCCATAGCTTGGAGAGAGTACCGGATAGATCTCCGGTGTCTTGTTCCACAGCAAACTTAGCTTGTCCAGGGCGTGATAGACCTCGCGGTCAACCACTGTACCGGCGTCGTCGCCCCAAGCAGCGAAACACATCGGCATCCATCCCCCTTGGCAGACGGGTACAAGGGCTTCAAAAGCGGATCTGTCCACGAGGTAGCTTGGGGGAGGTGAGGCCAGGAAAAGCCGATCGGTCGGAATATCCATATTGATCAGGGCGTCGGTCAAGCGGTGTAGTCCCACTTCAGAGCCTGGCTGCGGCCCCAGGAAGAGCGCAACGGCCTCGTAGCCCAGCTCCAGAGAGGCGACGATGGCTTTCTGAGCTTCCTGTGGCACGTGCTGGGTGAGCTGGATCCAGGCCAGAGGGGTGAGCCCGAGTGTCCGAACCCGCTGCAGGTGCTCCCGACTGGTTTCTGGGAAGTAATATGGACCGTGGCCAACTTTCACAATGAGATGTTGCCCACCGATGTTGGTGGTCATCTCCACGGCGCGTTGCAGGTCGTGAGCGTGTGCTAGCCAGATACCCTTACCACAAAGTTGCGTCATCCATCTCTCCGTTAGTGTTATCCTGCCAATTATAGCTGTCACTTTGGGAACGACAACCTGACGTTATTGAGCACCTTCTTGACAAGGCCCTCCAGCTCCTTACAATCAAGTAGGAAGATGGTAAGAGACGCTGGGGATGCCCCGGTTGTGCCCCGGGGGTAGAGACCTTTGTGGCCGTTCAGCGAGAGGCGTTGGTATGAAGTGGTATCGAAGTCTGACACCGACGCAGCGGAGGATTCTGCTGGCGTTGGCGCTCAGTGTGGTGGCCGTGGTGGGCTTGCTGGCCTGGAGGGTTCGGTCGATGCTGCAGGCGGCGCAGAATCTCTCGCCGCTGTCGACGCCGGCGGATGTCGGCGATTCAGCTCTCCCGACGCCAACCCCAGCCTGCACAGCCGTGCCTAACGTGGTCCCTTCACCCACCGCAACCTCTCCGTTCGATATCTCTCGCGCCGGTATCGTGGCCAGTGAAGTTGCGGATGCGCGGCAACTGACCACTCGTTGGGGAACGCCGTTATCGGCCGTTGATGACACGGGGATGGCGCGGGCCATCTATGCCCACTTTCGGAGATGGGCACCGGTGGTACTACGGGAGAAACTAGTGCTGGAGGCCCTGCATCTATGGCGCTGGGATCCACTGCGCCTGGACGTGGTGACGCAATCCGAAGAGGCCGTGGCCTTCTATGCACCGGAGGTGGAGGGACTCTATCTGCGCCGGGATTGGGACGGATCGGCGGCGACCTTGGAGACGCAGTTGGCCTATGGGTACGCGCGCGCGCTTCCCGACCAGTATGGTGACCTTGTGGCTTTGATCGAGGCGGCACCCTCCCTCGATAGACGCCTGGTCCTCATGGCGATTGCAGAGGGGGACGCCTTTGTCTCAACGCTGCTCTACAGGGGGCTCACGCCGGGAGGCGGGGGGACTGATGCCGTTTACGAAGAGATCTCACGGGCTGTCTGCCCGCAGTGGCAGGCAGAGGATGCTCTGCTCGACGATCTCTCGTGTCTGTCGTTCCGGCTTGGGGTGGATTTCGCGGTTGCCCAGTACCAGTCTGGCGGAGTCCAGGCTCTGGATGATATGATCCTGCGG
>JAGHDT010000575.1 GCA_021159805.1 Anaerolineae bacterium | reverse complement strand
TTATGCTTGCGTGGTGTGCGTCGGCGAACGTAACGTCACCTTCGAAAATAGCCACCTACGATTAACTCTCGGGCCTAAGGGCCTGGCTGCGGGCCTTAGGGCCTTCTTCGCGTCCCATTTTCGTCCTACGTGGTGTGCGCCGGCGAACGTGACGTCTACTTCGAGAATAGCGCCTTCTACCGTCGAGCAGGTAATCGGCCTAGACAACTTGTCCCCGTTGACGGATGCCCAACCTACACAAACATCCACGTGCAGGCCGGGCCTTCGTGCCCGGCCATCTGATGAACCCAGTGGGTTCGCGGTAGGATTCCCACTCGTGCGTGGTGTGCGCATACGAACACGGCCTCTGTTCCAGGAATCCGGGAATCAGAATTGCCGGCCTCCTCAGAGCTTGTACTGTGGCATCAGTTTGGTCGCTATCCGGAACGTAGCGAGCTTGGCGCTGCGCCGGTGACGCGCCGGAAGACCCGAGAGAGCTGAAACTCATCCCTAAAGCCTACCTGAACCGCGATGGCCTTCAGCGTCCACGAGGTACTGAGCAGCAACGACCTCACCGCCTCCACACGAACCTGCCTGAGAAAGGCCATCGGTGTGATGCCCGTCTCCTTCTTGAACTCTCGGCAGAAGTGGTACTTGCTGAGTCCAGCCTGGTCGGCCAAGTCCTGCAACGTCATAGGGTCAACCAGGTGATTCTGAACATAGGCCTTGACGCGCGCCACCATCTGCTGCTCGCGCGACTGCCCCAATTGCGCCACCTCGAAGAGCAAAGCATCAAGCAGTACATCCACCATATGCTGTTCGGCCGGTCTGGTCGGCGGGGAGAGCTCGTGCAGCCAGCGTACCAGCCCTTGAACGCGCCCCGTGCGATCCGTGGCATGCAACGGCCAGGGGTCCACTTGCGACACAGGGTTCCGCCACTGCCACGCCACGAAGAGCGTCTCAAGTGGTTCTTCGCTGACAGCTCTCTCGGTGTGCCACACACCCTGCGGATACGTCAAGATATCACCGCGCTTGGCACAAATACGCTCCCCCTGAATGGTGACCTCAAGCACGCCACTCATCACCACGATGAGTTCGTTGAACTCGCGGTGTAGGTGGCGCGACATCTGCCAATCCACCTGGGGTCCAACACGGCAGAAATGATTCAGAGTAGCTCTCAGTTGAATGTTCTTCGGCATGGGCTCATGATCAGCACAAAGAGGAAAACCGCAAGAATTGCCAAAGAGTGGCAAACATCAGCATTGCCAAAAGGCCGGATCATCGCTATGCTTATGATAGGTGGACCGACCGCGACTGTGCAGCCCGAAAGGTAGATCACCTTGAACGACAGAGAACGCTACATCGCTACCATCCTCGGACAACCCACCGATCGCGCGCCGTTCTGGCTCTTTTGGGGACCCTGGGGCCGGACATGGCAGCGCTGGCAGGCGGAGGGATTGCCGCAACACCTCCATACCTTCGCTGACGTACAGGTTGAGCTCGGCAGCGACACAATGCCCCTGACCCTGCCCGTCAACATAGGGCCATGCCCGGAGATCGAACTCGTCATCCTGGAAGAGGACGATGACTACATAGTGTACAAAGACAACTGGTCCATCAAACGCCGGGACTACAAGCACGGCGAGTCGATGTCCGCATTCCTTGAGTTCCCGGTCAAGAATCGCGAGGACTGGGAGCAGTTCAAGGCCACCTATCTCGACCCCCATCATCCGGACCGACTCAAAGGACCCTGGCGAGAGCTGGGCCGGGAGTGGATGGCAAAGGGGTACCCGATCCGACTGGGCGCGTTCCCCAGCGCCGGCATCTTCGGCCCCTATCGCTGGCTGATGGGCGACGAAGAAGGCTTGATCGCCCTCATCTCTATGCCGGATCTGGCACACGACATTATGGACCATCTCGCCACCCTCTATCTCACGGTTTTCGAGCAGGTCGTGGCGGAGGTCCGGGTGGATGAGATTCATCTCTGGGAGGATATGTGCTACCGCAACGGCCCGCTGATCTCCCCGAAGATGTGGAAAGCATTCTTGGGCCCTGGCTACAGGCGGATCAAGGCTTTCGCAGACGCGCACAGCATCCCCATCGTCTCAGTGGACACGGATGGGAATCCAGCGAGGATCGCACGCCCCATGATCGATGCCGGCGTCAATCTGCTCTTTCCCATGGAGGTCGCCGCAGGATGCGATGTCAATGTGTGGCGCAGAGAGCACCCCGATCTGGCCCTTATGGGCGGCATTGACAAGCGCGTCCTGGCGATAGGCCCTGACGCCATCGACGCGGAGCTGGCCCGCATCCGTCCCGCGCTTGACGCGGGGCGCTACATCCCAGAACTGGATCACCTTGTGCCGGACGATGTCTCGTGGGACAACTACACGACCTATGCCAGGGCGCTCATGGCGCTCATCGGCAAGACATAGGCCCGGACGAATTTGCCAAGACACAGGAGGCAAGATATGACAGATAGGAAGATCAAGATCGGATTTGCCGGCGTCGGCAGTATGGGCCAATGC
>JAGHDT010000392.1 GCA_021159805.1 Anaerolineae bacterium | reverse complement strand
GCCTATGGGAGGGCCACCTAGTCCAGGCCACCGGATAGGGGGAGTCTGATCGCAATCCTGGTTCCCGGCCGGCCAGGATCATCAGTAATCGGGCTCTCGGCGTGAATCGAGCCACCGTGCATCTCCACGATTGCCTTGACCAACGCCAGACCCAATCCGGTCCCGCCGTATTTGCGCCGAGGGCTTCCATTGACCTGGTAGAAGCGCTCAAAGATCCGCTGCAGTTTTTCCGTGGGCACGCCAATACCGGTATCCGAAACAGCCATCTCAGCCCAGCCATCGATGACCTGCAGCGACACATCGAGGCTCCCACCCGGCAGCGTGAACTTCAGTGAGTTGCCGATCAGATTGTCCAGGAGGCGGCGAATCTGCAGGGGCACGACCGGGATCATCACGACCTCTTTGGGCATCCGTGCGCTCAGAGCCAATCCGTGCTCCTCAGCACGGGCCTGAAAGTCAGCCACCGTGACCGTCACGATTTCCCGCAGGTCGACGACCTCCTTCTGGGCCGTCCGGCGCTCCAAATGCCACAGCAGGGCGATATCCTCCACGAGACGGCTCAGCATACGGCTGCGTCGAGCAATGACGCCAACCGCTGCTTGTTGCTCTGGTGGCACCGATCCCAACTCGCCGCTCCAGAGCATCTCTGCGTAGCCCAGCACCAGCGCGAGGGGAGTGCGGAGTTCGTGTGAGATATTCTGGATCAGTTCATCCTTCATGTGATCTAGCTCCTCCTGGCGCTGCAGAGCTTCAGTCATCACATCCGCCTGTTTCGCCGCCCTCTCGTAGAACCGCGCATTCTGGATTGCCAGCGCGACGGGCACAGCGAGCGCCTTCGCAAGTTCTGTGTCGGGGGTGTCGTAACCCTCGCTGTCGGTCAGGAAGGAGAGCATGCCGACGAGCTCGCCGTGGGCCTCCAAGGGGAGCTCCAGCATGCATGCGATCTCAGTGGTGTCAATACTGCCTTTGCCCGCGATCAACTCGAGACACCTCCAGTCAAGGCACCCAAGGTCTGCATCGATCGCCGCGGAGCGGCTTTCGATGCCCTGGGCAACTCTCTGGGCGATTCTTGTTCTCCTGCACACAAGGGCAGCATTTAGCTCCGAGAGCGCTGAGGGATCCAATCCCTCGGCGGCGATGGCCGAAAAAGTCTCTGAGGGGGCATCCCATAGATAGAGCAAGCTGACATTTGCCCCAATCGCGGTGCCGATCTGGCGAAGCGCGCGGGTGGCGACCTCCTGCAACCGCAGCGTCTCGGATAGCATCCGCGATAGTCTGTTGACGGTCTGCAGTCTGTTGCGCTCTGCCTCCAGCGAAGAAATCAGGCGCAGGTGCTGGAGCGTCGCAGCCACATGATCTGCAAACAGCCTTAAGTAGCGTCCATCCTCACTGCTGAACCTGCCGATCTGTTCCGCCTCAATTGCCAGCAGGCCAATCAGCTCACCGCGTACCACAAGTGGCGCGGCGGCGTACGAGTATGTGGGCGTGTCGGTGCTCGTCGGGCGCGCGCCGGCACGGACAACAGTGACCGACTCCTGCGTTGCGAGCAGATGCTGTAGGTGCTCCTCGTGGGCCCAAAACTCCCGGGAGGAAATCATCTCGTGGATAGCGCCACCGTTTTGTGGGTGGCTGATCAGGAAATCGGGCCGCTGGCTCTCGCGATCGAATGTGACGATGGTGGCGGCATCGCATGGCAGGATAGCCGCAACCTGCTCAACAGCCCGGCTGAGGGCCTGCTGAGGTGTTTGAGCCAGTGAGAGGACCAGGCCGGCCTTGGACAGCGCTTCGATCCGACGGCGGGAAGCTTCGCGCGCTGTCACGTCGAGCACTGTAGCCACAACGGCAAGCCGCTGCGCGTGGATAGTGCGCGCGCCGTGCTCCTCTACGTCGAAGAGTGTGCCGTCCTTGCGAAGCCCGCGGTACTGATACCGGGCGGCGCGTATCTGGCCGAGAATACGTTTCTGAACATTTGTGTTGACAAGCTCTCGGCTTTCGGGAGCAGCAAGGTCGAGAGGCCCCAGTTGATCGATGATCTCACTCGGGCACTCGTAGCCGAACATCTCGGCAAACGACGGGTTCACGTACCGGTAGAGGTCGTTTTGGATCAGGACAATGCCCACGACTGAGCTCTCGGCGAGTCGCCGGAAGCGGTCCTCGGAAACTCGCAATGCTTGTGCGGCGCTCTGAGCGCGGCTCTGAACCTCCATGGTCTCAAGTGCACCCCCAAGACCAGTCGCCATCTCGACCAGGATATTGATCTCTTCGGAGTCGAACTCGCGGGCGTGAGGCGTGCATACCATCAGCACAAAGGTCACATTCGGATCGATCGGTACCGGAATCGCAGAGACGCACCAGTTCAGTGACGCGTAGTCGGGATGATCCGTCGCGACGGGCCGTGAGATGATGACCTTGTTCTCGGTCACGGCGTGTACGGCGACGTCTCGGAGGGCAGAGAGATCGCTCTTCGTGTCGAGCGGTTGCGCGACTGGCCGTGCAACCGCCGCCGCGGAGGTCGCCAGCTCTCCCGGCAGCGTACCCGCACTGGCGCTGTCGAGCACCTCGCCCCCACGGTTGATCTCGCCGAGCCACACCAAATCAT
>JAGHDT010000107.1 GCA_021159805.1 Anaerolineae bacterium | reverse complement strand
TCCCCGGCGGGGGAAAACACAGAAGGGGTCTCCGGCGGCGCTGCGCAGCGCCGCCGGAGACCCCTTCTGTGTTTTCCCCCGCCGGGGAAAAAGCAGAGTTGAGCACAGTGTTGTAGTGGGAGTCGGATTCCCGCCCCCGTCAGGGGAGAGAACCCGACTCCGGCTGTGTTAGGTTGCTAGATCTCCAGCGCGCCACTGCACGCACAACACGTTTGCATCCCCTGCGCTGTGCTTTATACTGGGCGGCACGTGGTGTTGCCTCCATTGCCACGTGGATAGGGCAGCCGCCTCGACCCGCCGTGGACAGACAAAGACACGATGCAGCTCAGACGCTCTACGACTATCTGGCGCTCCGGGACGCCAGTGTGGGACCGGCGGATCTTATCATCGGTTTTGGGCACTTCGACCTCAAGATCCCCAGGCAGTGTGGCGCGCTATGGCGAGCCGAGCGGGCGCCCCGCATCCTGTTCACCGGCGGGGTCGGGGCCGGGACAGCCGGTTTGGATCAGCCGGAGGCTGTCTACTTCCGCGATGAGGTGCTGCGGCACTGTCCCGAGATCCCCGAATCGACTATCTTGGTGGAGGCTTCGTCGCGACACACGGGCGAGAACGTGGCGAGGAGCACGGCATTGCTCAAGGCCGTGTCGCCTGAGGCTTGCTTCGATCGCGGTATTGATCGCGTGATCCTGGTCGCCACCGCTGCGCGCCAACGAAGGGTGTGGCTCACCTGCACGAAACACTGGCCGCACCTATCCTTGGAGAATCTGCCGCCGCACGCTACCTACGCACAGGATCTGGCCCTCTTTGCCGAGAAGGGACGTGATTTGGACGCGCTGCTGTTAGGCGAGGTGGAGCGGCTCCTGACGTATCCAAGTCTTGGGTATATTGCGCAACCTGACATCCCGCGGGAAGTCCTGGATGCCTACCGGATGCTTCGGCAGTAGCCCTTTGCCGGGTTTTCACTGAGGTGCTCGATGACTGTTAGGCGACGGAACATACTCTGGTTGATGACTGATGAGCAACGTGCCGACTCGATGGGATACGAGGGGCATCCCTGGGCTCATACGCCGAATCTGGACCGCGTTGCGCGCGCCGGCGTGCGCTTCGCGTCTGCCTATACGCCAAGCCCTGTCTGCGTGTCAGCGCGGGCCTGTATGCTGACCGGGCGCGCCGGTTCCTCGATCGGCATGCTGAACAACCACCACATTCTCGATCCCGATGACCCAGGATTCCTCACCTGGCGGTTTGCTGCTGCCGGCTACCAGGTGGCCAGCTTTGGCAAGCATCACTATCAGTGTGCGCGGCGAGCGTTTGATGTTGAGGCCGGCTCAGGCCTTGGGGAGCGGGTGCACCCTTTTTACTATAAGGTCCCCGTGGATGCGGAAGCCGCCGGTGTCGTGAGGTACAGCGGGCCGTTCCCCTGGCTCTTCGCCGGACGATTCCCCGGGGAGGTCGCGGATACGCCCGAGATGCGCAACGTTGATCTGGCGTTGGACTGGGTGCGCCGACGCGATCCGGGGCGCCCGTTCTTCTTGCGGCTCTCATTCCTTGCCCCACATACGCCGGTAGTCACCCCGGCACCCTTTGACACCTTGGTCGATCCGGACTGCATCGATCTGCCGATCGACAGGCTTGAGGTGGGGCAGTTCGCGACGGCAACGCATCGCGAACACCTTGGGGACATAGCCGGCACACAGCGGATGACCGATGAGGAGATACGACGGGCCCGGCAGTGCTACTATGGCTATGTGGCTTGTGTGGATAACGTCTTCGGGCAGCTTCTGGATGAACTGAGAAACATGGGGGAGCTGGACAATACGATTATCGCCTACGTCTCCGATCATGGTACGCATCTGGGGGATCACGGTTTCTTTCAGAAGCAGAGCTTCTGGGAGGCCTCTGTCCGCGTGCCCATGTTTTTTTCCGGTCCGGGCATACAGAAACGTGAGGAAGCCGTGACGTCCCCGGTCAACGCCGGTAGTCTGCTTCCCACTCTTTTGGACTTGGTAGGCCTGCCGGCCGTGGCAGGACTTGACGTCCCCGAGCTCGTTGAGTTCCCAAGTTTGGCGTCGACGCTGCGGGGCGATGCCGTCGATGAGCTATCACCGGTCTTCAGCGAGATCGACTTCGGCGTATGGTGCTACCGGGACGGGGATCGTTATGTCATGATCCGTGACAGGGACTGGAAGCTAGCTCTTTATCGTGATCCGGGCGGTCGAGGGCAGGGCGCCGGGGCAGAAGATCGGATGCTCTTCAACCTGGCGGATGATCCCGGAGAGTGCTGCAATCTGGCTGCTGATCCGGCCTGTGCGTCGGCGGTGGCTTCTTTGGTCGACAAGATCGATACGTGGGACCACAGCCGGCAGCTCAAGGCCCCGACTGTGGACAAGACAAAACAAAGCAGGCGGGCTTCATGAGTTTCGTTTTCTTCGTCTACGATGATCCGGCTTATGCCGAGATGCGCGATCGCATGGCGTTGCAGATGCTGGATTGGCACAGCCACACAGCAGACAC
>JAGHDT010000171.1 GCA_021159805.1 Anaerolineae bacterium | reverse complement strand
ATCCAATCCACCACGGCAACCACAGCCACAAGAGCGACCGCACCAACCGGCGGCCAAGTGGGATTGAAACCGACAATGTAACACAGGTGACCCACCAAGAAAGCCAGCAGACCAGGCACGAACCACTTCTCGTCCGGCAGCATCAGGAAGATATCGCCGGCCAGCGAGAAGACCAAAGCCACGACAAACCACAGAGCCAGGTGACCGCCACCGACCCGTTGCCCCAACAGCACGCGCCTATGACGAAGGCCATCAAAGTCGCCGGCTTGAAGATAGTCTCCAGACGTCGGATCCCCCGCGCCACTGCAATCCAATCAACAACAGCACAGCACAACCCCAGGACTAGCGCCCAGCCCACGAGCCCACTTAGTGCGGTTGTCATCTCACACCTCCACAGGAATGTTGCGCTGACGCCGGTTGAAGAGGGCAACGCGTCCAATCGGAATCAGGGCCCCTGCACCGATCAGCAGAGCCAGCACGGCACCCAGGACCCCAACGATCAACAAGGGCGGCAGGAGCAGCCCGAGGAGCGCCACCATCAAACTCAGCACGAAGATCACCAGCGCGACCGCCCCGATAGTCAGCGCACGTCGCTGCGCCCTTGCCGCGGATCCCCGCTTCACACCATAGAGTCGGCCAGTCTGGCCATTCAGGAGGATCCGCTGCGCAACTCCCTCATCATCACGATAGTGGGTTACGTAGATCGGCAGGAGCGATAGAGTCCAGTTGCTGCCGCTGTAAGACGGCGACCAGCGGAAGTCCTGCACATGATCCGCGCCGACGGCCTCGCGACATTCATCTTGGGCACGCTGACGCACGCCCACCTGAACGTCCGCCCACGCAGCCTCGGGTGCGCGATCAGGCACGCGGACCAGCGCATCCGCCAATACCGCAGGATCATAGCGCACTGCGGCGCGCAGATCATACCCACCCAGAACACGCTCCAACGCCTGGTATGAGGTCAATGCCGGCGCGGCGATGTTGTCATAGTGCCGGACAAGGCGCCCCACTCGGGGCTCCCAACGCACGCGATTCTCGCGCACTTCCTGTGTGTGCCACCCGCCGCCGTCAACGTACCGTTCCCGATGACTCACCACCTCATAGTTGAATCCAACCTCGGCCCGCCACAGAGACTCTGCCTCGGTGTCCACCAGCCACATCGGCACGAACAGGCGCTGCACTCTGCCGACCAGCGCCTCGGGGCTGAGGTCCTTGGGCGGGTACGGGATCTCCTCCGCGAATGCCACCACCTGCCGGCTCACAACCTCCGCGCCGGCGGCAAAGGGAACAACCGACTCCGGCGGAGCCGTATGCCGGAACTGCGCCGTCCCCGGCGCCAGGAGCTCAATATCGGGCGAAGCGCAGTGAGGACATCTAGTCGGGACAGCATCTGCTGGCACAAGATAGCGCCAGTCACACCCATGGCAGATAGCGAAGACTCGCGATGTCGCCCAGTCAGATGTGGATTCAGGCATCATCCATCTCCCTCGCCTTGATGATCGTGAGCGCGGCGAAGATGATTCCCATAATCAGTAGGACGAAGGCAAAGACGATCACAAAACTGCCGACAACCAAAGAAGGCGGCAGCACAGCCCCCACGACCGCGGCAAGCACCCCGAGCAGACCGAGAAGCACCCCGGGCGCGAGCATGCCGCCGACGGCCAACCAGATCTTGGTCCAATCCACCGGCCTCTGGCCGGCGATGTCGCCAGTCTGGCCGTTGACCAATACCTGGTAGGTGTTGCCGTCGTACTGATAGGCCGCGACGTAGACCGGCATGAGCACATAGCGCCAGCTCTCATCGCTGAAGTCAAGGGACATGCTGAAATCCCGGATCTCTCCGGTAGAAGCCTGTCTGCGGCACGTCTGCTGGGTCGCAGCCCGCATCTCCTCACGTGACGCTTTCCAAGCTGGTTCCAACGCCACATCATAGGCGTGGGCCAGGAATCCGGCCAGATAGGAAGGCGCATAGGATACCAAGGCTTCAGTGTCGAACGTCTGCATTCGCTCCAGGAGCATCTTGCTGAAACGTATGGTTCCCGCGATCAGAAGATCATCAAAAACACGTTGTGCGTGTCCGGACTCCCACCGCCACACCATCTTGATACGCGTCTTCCAGCTCTTGCTGCTGCTGTCGTAATAGCGCTCCGTGATCTGGTGGCCGACCTCGGCGCGCCAATCGGCAGCAGTGTGCGCGTCAAAAGTCCAATAGGGCATATACACGCCGGTGAAATCAGCCACGCGCGTCGATCTCTTCAACACCTTGGGCGTCATCCAGCTGCTGCCCAGCCATTGCCTCGCGATCTGTCGACAGGCGCCGGGCTCCACTTTGAAAGGAACCAGAAAACGTGGGCGCAGTTGGTCCTGCGGCGACTCCTGCTGTATAACCTGGTTCGAACCGCAGAAGGGACACGTATGAGTCAGATCTCCCTGAGGGAGTGACGTCAGCGCACCGCAGTGCTGGCAGTGCAACTCACGTCGCTCCGTGCCCCAGCCTTGGGCCTGCCGTGCGGCGGAGACCGTCGCCACGGTGAACTCAAACTCCTGCGCACCTTTGCCTACCGTGGGCGTCGCAGGCGGCTCATAGTACCCGCAATGCGCGCATCGCAACCCACCATCCTCCACACTGTAGGCGGTCGTCGCCTGGCACCTGGGGCATTTGAAGTCAACAACATCGGGCGCAGCCTCCGGCCTCTTGGGGGCAGGGGCAAAGATCTCGATGCCCGCCACCTGTGACGCAACCGGCACATATCCCTCCGGCGGGAACTGTGTCATAT
>JAGHDT010000040.1 GCA_021159805.1 Anaerolineae bacterium | reverse complement strand
CGGTGATCTCGGCCAAGGAAGTCAGTCTGGCCGGGCAAGCCGGCGACCCTCTGGCTGTCTCTGTATTTCGGGAGGCCGGTACCTATATCGGCTCTATGCTGATTGGCCTGATGTATATACTGAACCCAGCTTTGTTCGTATTGGGCGGCAGTGTCACGTTGGCCGGGGATCTGCTCTTCGATCCCATACGTGAGACGGTCGCTGATCGAGCGCCGCAGGCCTATCTTGAGCAGACCCGCATTGTGCAGGCTCAGTTGGGTAGCGATGTCGGCCTGTGGGGTGCCCTGGCGCTGGCTTTGATGGAACTTGAGGGTGGATAATCTACTGTGGGGTGATAGGCTATGTCACGGCTGTTGATTGTGCTGAGCGCTGTCCTGCTCACGGCCCTCTTGGCCATTGGATGGATGCTCGGGCCCGGACTGGATCAGCGGTTTGTGCCCGGGGTCTGGGTGTGGAACGCTTCCCTTGGTGGCATGTCACCTGAGGAGGCCGCGGCCCGTCTTCAGATCGAACTACCTCTGCACCGGCCTGATATCGTGCTTCTGGGCCCTGAAGGGCAGCGGTGGTCGTTCTCGCCGGCAGACCTCGGTGTGTCGATCAACTCCGAGGCCACGCTGGCTCAAGCTTACGAGCCAGGGCACGTGACTGCGAGCCGGCGCGTGTTTGGCGAACGTTTGAGCATTATGCTGGATGGTATGCGTCTCTCCCCTGTGCTTTCCTGGAACCCCGATATCGCGTGGCGTGCCCTGGCGACCGTTGGGATGGAGCTGGCGCGCCCCGCCCAAGATGCCTCAGTGCAGCTTCAGGGAGCACAGGTCGTCCTGGCGGCCGGCAGCATTGGAAGGCGGATGGAAGTCTCGCAGACGCTGGAGGCCTTGCTCCCAAATCTGTACGCACTGGAGCCTATCGAAGTGGTGGTGCCGGTGACGGACCTTCCGCCCGGCGTCGACGATGGCCAGGCTGAGCAGGTGATCCACATCGCTGAGCAGATACTCCAGGCCCCCTTGACGCTGCGGGTCCCCGATCCAAAGGAAGGGGACCCAGGGCCGTGGAAGATTGCCCCAGACGTCCTGGCGCACATGCTGCTGATTCAGATGGCGGCCGATGAGATATCCGTCACCCTGGACCAGGCAGCCTTGGCTCAGCATCTGGGGGCGCTGGCGATGGCGCTGTACCGGGAGCCCGTGGACGCGACGTTTGATTTCAATACCGATACCATTCAGCTCGATCTGATCACGCCGAGCGCGATGGGACGTGAGATGGATGTGGCTGCGACCGTTTCACGGATCAACGATATGCTGGCCGATGGTCAGCACATGGTGCCACTGGTGATAAACCAGATCGAGCCGGGGATTCCGGATACACTGACGGCTGAGGACCTGGGCGTGCGGGAATTGGTGGCTGTTGGGGAATCTTACTTTACCGGTTCGTCATCTGCCCGCGACCGCAACATCCGGCTTGGCGCCTCGAAGTTTGACGGCGTCCTCGTTGCGCCGGGTGAGGTGTTCTCTTTCAACGAGCACCTTGGTGACGTGACATCTGAGGCGGGATACGATGAATCCTACGTGATCATCGGCAATCGCACTGTCCCCGGCGTCGGCGGTGGTATCTGTCAGGTCGCCACGACCGCGTTCCGGGCTGCATACTTCGGGGGATTCCCGATTGTGGAACGGTGGCCGCATGCCTACCGGGTAGGGTACTATGAGCTGGGTGGGTTTGGCCCGGGCTTCGACGCCACGGTTTACTCCCCGATTGTGGATTTCCGCTTCAAGAATGATACGCCGTACCATCTCCTGGTGCACACTGAGATCGATGCTGCCAGTTCGCGGCTACGGTACCTGTTCTACAGCACCGCAACCAATCGAACAGTTGAGCAGATTGGGCCGGAGTGGGGGGCACCGATTCCACCGGGACCTTCCGTCTACGAATATGATGAGACATTGCCTGCCGGCACGGTGAAGAAGCTTGAGAGTGCCCATAATGGCCTGAATGCCGTGCTGGGGCGTATCGTCAAGGACGGTGATG
The DNA here is from genome assembly GCA_021159805.1 of Anaerolineae bacterium. GTDB lineage: Bacteria > Chloroflexota > Anaerolineae > B4-G1 > SLSP01 > PWVB01. The sequence continues at coordinate 2,142 of JAGHDT010000040.1, read as the reverse complement.
GTAACGTGCTGTACGAGGACGAGTTCGTCAGCGATTTCATCCCGTGGCCTGCGCGCTATGCTTTCGGGCCCGGCTACACACCGCCTGCGGGCGCCGAGGTCGTCGGCGCGCCCGCGCCATGATCAGGCGCAGACGTACCAAAGCAAGACGCCCACGTGAGATCCCACGCGGGCGTCTTGTTGCTGGTTCGCTATAGAAGGGCAGTAGTTCTATCTCGTACTCTGTAGAACCTTACCCTCAAGAATTGCCGATTTCGTCTGCCTGCTTGACCCAAGCTTGGACCTCGAAGCTGACCTTTTGCACAAAGCTCGAGGGTGGGAGGCTGGCACCCTGAGCGTACTCAATATCCTTGATGCGCGCCTTGACGCGGAGAGCGCCGGTCTCCAGCATGATCTCCTGTCCGGGGCTCAACAATACGATGTCGCCCTTAGGCTCCAATTTCGCCCTTAGGTCTGGATCGCTATAGGCGTACTGGGTGGCCAGCACCTTGGTTACAGTGCGGATGTCGCTCTTGTCGAACAACCAAGCCTCGAAGGCGGTGACTTTTTTGGGTTCTCCCGCACCGATAGTCTCTGAAATGCCGATACCGCATTCACCCATGAAATCACTGCCGATCTCAATGCTGAATGATGGATCGAAGTAGTCGTCGCCAAGGACGTAGGGGGTGTTGAACGACTTCACCGGCAGATCCGCCCTGCTGACGCCAACGCTGGGTTCGGCGCTGATGACATCCGGCCCGGTCGCCATAGCCGTGCCGTCGGCACTGCTCGTGCGGTTGCGTCCAGACAGCAGATACCACGCGACACCGGCGGCCCCGAGGACCAGCAAACCCACCGCACCAACTGCGCCGATCCTAAGGAGCCTGGCGAGCGGGGTTGCTTCGCCTGTGCTCTCTTCTGTGCCGGTTTCTTCCGCCGGCACCTCCGCAGGAATCGGAAGTCCCTGCTCCTGCATGACGATCTGTTGAACGCCATTGAGCGCAGACATATAGCTGTCGAGCCGGTAAGCGGGAGCTTTGGCCATTGCCGTTGTAACGTCCTCCAGAAGGAGGCCATCTTCGGCGAGCCAGGGGATCTTGTTGGAGCTAGGAAGATCCAACCCCAGCCTGCTCTGCAGTAAGGAGAGGTCCCCAGTGCTGTAGAACTCCTGAGAGGCATATGCGATATAGGCTGACTTGTAGTCCTCGCGGAGGTGCCCGGGGGTCGCATTTGTCCACTCAATAGGGGCGATCCCCCACCCGATCACAAACCATCCGATCAGGATACCGGCAACCAACGATAGCAGCGCCTTGTATCTGTCCCAGATCGGTTGGATTTTGACTGTTACTTGGGCGACGATGGTGAAACCCTTTGCTAGAAGCGTGTCGAACATAGGATATCCCTCCCGGCCTAGATGGGGTGAGCCTACCTTTTCTCGCTACAAGAGTACCATACATCTCATGTAATTGCAACCCAGCACCACAATGCGCGATGTGGATTTCTTACGGCTATGGGCAGCTTTACAACTCGTGCTGAGGAGTCGCGGATGTCGCTTTCGTGCCACAAGAGGTGAACCGGCACGCGTCGCACTGGATGCCGGTCACACGTGGGCACGAAAGCGATCCGCGCCATCGAGCACAGCCAACTGCACGTCGTCACCGTGCTGCACAGACCTCCCCCGTCAAGACGTGCGGCCGCACGTCTTGACGGTCACGCCCCGGTGGCGCGTGCAGGGCGTCAATGGAAGCTCGTGGCGGGCCACCGACAGCTCTGCAGCCGCCAGCGGATTGGGGAGACGACGTTCTGCATACACAGTCAGTGGCCTTCCAGATCACCAACAGAGCGGTGTCGAATCCAGCCCGATGCTTTGGTCCGCGCCAGGGAACCGATCAGGCGGCCGATGGCTGGCTTGCGGTGCATCTCTGCGTGGGCCTCCGGTGTCATCCAACAACGCCTTCCTGTCCTGTCGAGCGTGGCGGTAGCGCTTCTGCCTGCGTTGTAGATAGTGATAGCGTGAATCCACGCTCATCTTGTCGTTGTCTGTAACGGTTCTCCTTGGTAACACTATCACTTGGAGGAACCGTACCACCTTCGTAGGATGTTGCGTCACATACGCCTTCTGTTGTCCGTCTTGGTGCCTGGGGTATAATCGCTGTACCATGTT
>JAGHDT010000301.1 GCA_021159805.1 Anaerolineae bacterium | reverse complement strand
TGATTCCGGGGTGGGTAGGGCCCGCTCTCGTGACCGGCGATGGAGCTCGCGGCCTGCCGCGTGCTCCTGGCGGTAGTACTCGACCTGACTCCAGGAGGTACCACCGGCACCGGCGACATCCAGTGCGGCGACGCCGGCGTCGATCAGCTGCCGGACAGCGCGCTTGGAGAGGCCCCAGCCGACTTCCTTCACGACCACGGGCACGCAGAGTCCCCGGCAGACTGCCTCGATGCGGGGTAGTAGACCAGCGAAGCGCGTGTCCCCCTCGGGCTGCAGTGCCTCTTGAAGCGGGTTAAGGTGCAGGGACAGGGCGTTGGCCTCTGTTAGATCGACGAGGCGCCGGCAGTCGTCTAGCCCATAACCGTAATTCAGCTGTACGGCGCCCAGATTTGCCAAGAGGAGAATGTCCGGCGCGTATTTCCTGACCTGAAATGTCCAGGCGACCTCAGGACGCTCGAGCACTGCCCGGGTTGACCCTAGCCCCATTCCGATCCCAGCCTCCTGCGCGGCTTCCGCCAGGATCCGGTTGATCTCGCCTGCGCGGTCGGTACCACCTGTCATCGACGAGATCAGCAGGGGTAACGATAGCCGGTGCTTCAGGAAAGCAGTCGAGGGATCGACGGCGTCAAAGTTGACTCCCGGCAGTGCTTGATGCACAAATCGATAGTGCTCCAGCCCCGTCGTCGCTGTGGTGGACGTGACGTCTTCCTCGAGGTTGATGCGGATGTGGTCGTCTTTTCTGGAGCCCGTATCAGGGGGGTGCATAGAGCCTCCCGTTGGTGGGGAATCTTGGTCAGTGAGTCTGACTATACCCTAACTCACGGCTAGCGTCAACTTTCTTGACATTTGGCCTGCCGCACATACAATGTGAGTCATATGCATGGGCCAACCGTGGCACCTATGCAGGACCTACAGTGACATCAAGTTGAGGAGGAGCGCGATGACCGAGGACGCTTATTCGAAGATCAAGGCTATTATCGTCGATACTCTTGCCGTTGAAGAGGACAAGATCACCCCGGAAGCGAGCTTCCGTGATGATTTGGGGGCTGACTCCCTTGATTTGGTTGAACTGATTATGGCCTTCGAGGATGAGTTTGGCACCCGCATTTCCGATGATGATGCCCGCAGCATCACCACGGTACAGGGTGCCGTGGACTTCGTTTCGGCGAAATAGCAGGTGGGCTAGATTCGGCGTCAACTTTCTGCGCAGAAGAGGCCATCGCGAGGCGGTGGTCTCTTTTTGCGTGGAAGGTTGACCGGTTCCACGGCAAAGAGGGTCATAGAATGTGAAGACATTCAACGTCCCCCCCACACCTGGCGCAGTCGTATCTCTGCGACACTAGATATGGGTGTCAGCTGTGTTGCGTCTCCTTGTTTCAGGAGAGCTCACGACATGCTGGAGAATGGCATAATAAAGAGACATTTGTCTCTAAAAACTTGACGTTCGGTATCAGCTATGCTATAATTGCACTGTTGGCGGGACGCGGAGGCCGGCCATACAATGATCAAGTTGATCCTTTCTACAATAGCCTATGCCAAGGTTGGAGCACAGGAGTCGGTTGATCTGCATATCGACCAAGCTCTCGTCGGTGATCTTGAGCTGATTCAACTGCAGGGCAATCTTCAACTGACGCGTGTTGCAGAAGGCGTATCGATCCATGGTGAGCTCGACACCCAAGTGAAAACTGAGTGCGCCCGCTGTTTGACCCCCTTCTTTCAGCCGGTTACGATCGAGCTTGAGGATATCATCAGTCTCCCTGGTGCAGAGTTGACTGAGGAACGTCCGGTTCGGGTAAACAAGGATGGCTGGGCGGATCTTACACCCCTGGTGCGAGAGTATGCCTGGCTGGGTTTGCCTGTTAACCCCATTTGTTCTCCTGACTGCAAAGGCATCTGTCCAGAGTGCGGCGGCAATCGTAATACGGGTGAGTGTACGTGCGTCGAGACGGTAACTATAGACCCGCGATGGGAGGCACTCCGGGACTTGATGAGTGATTCGGATCAGGCATAGTGTGCTTTGTTGGAGGCAGGTAAGCCCCAGAATCCAAGGAGGCCTATGGATATAATTGGCGAGCTGTTGGAAAAGGCAGAGGCTCAGGGATATCTTGGCGTCGACGATGTGTTGGAGGCTTTGGCGTCTTTGAATGGAGATTCATCCCTTGAGAGTGTGCTGGGCGAATTGAAGCAAGCTGGCATTGAGTTAGAGGCCAGCGGAGAAGGAGAAGCAGAAGAACTGATCTCTGTTGATTCCCCAGGAGGAGACGACGGGGATTGGGAAGAGGACGTGTATAACCTTGATGGCATCGGGGTTGATGATACAGTGGCGCTTTATCTGCGTGAGATGGCTCGGGTGCCGCTGTTGACCAACAAGGAAGAGGTCACGCTGGCCAAGCAGATCGAGCGGGGGCTTGAGGCTGAGACGCTCTTACAGAGCAACGGCCACACGAACGAAGAGCTGGCTTGTCTGGAGCAGGTGGTAGCGGAAGGGTTGGGGGCACGCGATCATCTTATTCGTGCGAACACACGCTTGGTCGTGAGCATCGCCAAGAAGTATATTGGGCGCAACGTGCCGTTTCTCGACCTGATCCAAGAGGGCAATCTGGGCCTGATGAAGGCTGTCGAGAAGTTCGAGTATCAACGAGGCTATCGTTTCAGCACGTACGCCACGTGGTGGATCCGGCAGACAATCACCCGCGCGATTGCGGATCAGGGCAGGACGATTCGGGTCCCGGTGCATATGAGTGACCGCATCCGCAGGCTCTACCGGCGGGCTCAGGAGATTGAGCAGGAACGCGGCGTTCGCCCGACGCCCGAAGAGTTGGCCGAAGAGATGGGGTTGGAGCCGCGCAAGGTTCAGTGGATGATGCGGGTCTCCTGGCAGCCGCTCAGTTTGGAGCGCCCGGTTGGCGAGGACGAGGACAGCGAACTCAGTAATTTCATTGAGGATGAGCAGACGCCGACGCCATCCGATACGGCTCACAGTGGTATGTTGCGCGACCGCATCGAAGAGGTACTGGCTACGCTCCATCCGCGTGAGGTCAGGATTCTCCGCATGCGATTCGGACTTCAGAATGGCCGCAGCTACACGCTGGAGGAAGTAGGGCAGAAGTTCGGATTGACGCGCGAACGGATTCGTCAGATTGAAGGACACGCGCTGCGGCGCTTGCGCCACCCAAGCCGCAGCCGTGACCTGAAGGATTACTTGAGATGATTGTTTGGGCCGGGAGTTCCATGATGATGTGCAGCGTGCAATTGCCTGGGGGTGTGAGGCGCCCCAAGCGCGACCGCCCGTGATGCACACGGATCGATCGAAACCCGCCAGCCTCGCTGGCGGGTTCTTTCTTTTCTCGGCAGTTTCGTTGACCTTTGCTAGACTTACACACAGGTAAGGAGGAAGAGAATGGCCACAGGAAAGAAGATACTTGTTTCAGTTGCCTGGCCCTATGCCAACGGTGATCTCCACGTTGGTCATCTTGCGGGGGCCTACCTCCCGGCCGATATTTTCGCACGCTACCATCGCCTGGCGGGCAACGACGTGTTGATGGTCTCCGGGTCTGATGCCCATGGCACGCCCGTGACACTTCGCGCGGATCAGGAGGGAGTAACTCCAACTGAGATCTTCGAGCGCTACCACCGCCGCTTCCTGGAAGTCCAGCGCGACATTGGTATCTCCTACTCCTTGTTCACCCATACCGACACGGCTACCCACCATCACGTCTCTCAAGATATGTTCCTGACCCTGCGGAAGAATGGTTACGTCTATAAGGAGACGCAGAAGCAATTCTACTCCGAGACGCTGGGGCGTTTTCTGCCCGACCGCTATGTTGAGGGAGTCTGTCCGCACTGTGGCTATGAAGAGGCACGGGGGGACCAGTGCGACAACTGCGGCAAGATCCTCGATGCGCTTGAATTGGGCAACCCGCGGTGCAAGGTGGATGGCTCCATCCCGGTCATCCGTGAGACCGAGCATTTCTTCCTGGATCTGGCCAAGCTTCAGGGTGCTGTCCTGGCCTATCTCGAGGACGGCAAGGAAGACTGGCGTCCCGGTGTGCTCAAGTTCTCCCAGAATTACGTCAAGGGCGGGCTCCGCGGGCGCCCGATCACTCGCGACATCAATTGGGGCATCCCTGTCCCGGTTGAGGGCTACGATGATAAGCGGTTGTATGTGTGGTTTGAGGCCGTCATCGGTTACCTATCGGCCAGTATCGAGATCGCGAAGCTGCGCGGCAATCCTGGGCTCTGGAAGGACTGGTGGTACGACACCGATGCCGAGACCTATTACTTCATCGGCAAGGACAACACGGTCTTCCACACGGTGATGTGGCCTGCCGAGCTGATCGGCGTCGGGCGCCTCTATGAGGATGATGAGAGCAAGCGACTCAATCTGCCCACCGATGTCCCCGCCAATGAGTTCATGAATCTGGCAGGTACGCAATTCTCCAAGAGCCGTGGGCATTTGATCACCATCGCTGACTTGTTGTCGCGCTACGATGCAGATGCGCTGCGCTTCTATGTGACTGTCGTGATGCCCGAGACCAGTGACAGCGACTTCCTGTGGGACGACTTCGTGCAGCGCAACAACGGTGTGCTGGTGGGAGTGTGGGGGAACCTGTCTCATCGGGTGCTCTCGTTCACCTACAAGCACTTCAAGGCAGTGCCGGAGCCCGGCGAGCTGTCCGACGCGGACACCGAGCTGCTGGATAAAGTCAGAGGCGGCTTTGATGTCGTGGGTGCTCAACTGACCGCGCGCAAGTTCCGTGCCGGCATGAACGAGGCTCTCTCTTTGGCACGCGAGGTCAACCGCTTTCTCGAGGTCAAGGCTCCGTGGACGCAGATGAAGACCGACCGCGCCGCCGCCGGGACCAGCCTCTACGTGGCGCTGCAGGCGATCAATGCGCTGAAGGTCCTCTTCGCGCCGTTCCTGCCCTTTTCTTCCGAGATCCTCCACAAGGCCCTGGGCTACGAGACGTCGATCTTCGGCGAGCAGGTGATCGAGACGGTGAAGGACGCGCGGGGGACGCACGAGGTCCTCAGGTACGACGATGCGGCTGCATCGGGTACGTGGGCGTTCGAGCCGCTGCCAGCGGGCCGACCGCTTCAGAAGCCCAAGCCCATCTTCAAGAAGCTCGACGACAGTGTGGTGGAAGAAGAACTTGCTCGGCTGACCACATAGAGGCCCATCCGCGGTCGTTTGATCCACCAGTGCGGTACGTCTGTGAGGAGGGGCCCATTCGGTCCCACCACGGCGTGTTGCACCTTGTGCTGAGGTCTGACACGTGACGCAGTCCAAGACCAGGCGAGTGCTGCTCCGGCCGCTTTCGTGTTGCTTGCTCATCTTTGCGCTTCTCATCCTGACCCTCGACGCCCAGTCGATCTGGTGGGACGAGGGCATCAGCCTGCATCTGGCTGGTCTCCCGTGGGGAGAGATCATAAGGGACCGCGCCGCCAACATACACCCACCGCTCTACTTCCTCATTCTCAAGGCGTGGATGGGGCTCGTGGGGCGGACGCCTTTTGCCGGGCGCGCGCTCTCGGCCCTGGCGATGACGCTGCTCCCCGCAGCCGTCACCCGTTTTCTGACCCGCCGTGTGGGCGCCCGTGCGGGGCGCGCGGCAGCTCTACTGGTGGCTCTCGGCCCGCCCTTTATCATCTAT
>JAGHDT010000264.1 GCA_021159805.1 Anaerolineae bacterium | reverse complement strand
CCGGTCTAGGGGAGGGTTAGGGTGAGGTCTCTGCGGGTGCTATTTTCCAAGTAGACCACTTGGCAGAAGCTACGGGCTCGCCGCTCTGTTCTGCGAAGAGGGCGCCCTGTGTCAAAGAAGGCCCTGAAGCCTTGCTGCGGGCCGTATCAGGTGCGCAGTCGGCAGCGCTCCTTGTCAGGTGACAGCGAGCGTATGCGGCCAAGATAGCCGCGGTCCACAGAGCGTCTCCTTACATGACATTGTTGATTCGCTGATTCTCCCATTCATTCACTCTGCCCGCACTCCCGCCTTCGACGCAACAGGCCCCCGCTTGCGCGGGGGCCTGTTGCGTGCGTCTACGGACTCGCAGCTTAGAAAAGGTGGAAGCCTGCGATGATGGGAGCGAAGAGTGACGACACCAGGGACATCACAGTGATCAGCGTGTTGAGCGAAGGACCTGCGGTGTCCTTGAAGGGATCACCGACAGTGTCGCCGACGACGCCGGCCTTGTGGGCATCAGAGCCCTTGCCACCGAAGTGTCCGCTTTCGATGTACTTCTTGGCATTATCCCACAGACCGCCGGCGTTGGCCATCAGCAGCGCGAAGATGATGCCAGTGAAGATCGCGCCACCCAGGAAAGCCCCTAACGCCTCAGGGCCCATGATAAAACCGACCAGCAACGGGAGCCCCACAGCCAGGAAAGCCGGGATGACCAGCGAGGACAGAGCGTTCTCAGAAGCCATCGAAACACAGGTTATGTAATCGGGTTCCTCGGTGCCAGCGAGAATGCCGGGGTGCTCGCGGAACTGGCGCCGGATCTCCTCAATCATATCGAAGGCATTGTGGGTCACGGAGAGCATCACCAACGCGCTGAACAGCGGCGGAGTCGCCGCGCCCAGGAAGACACCGGCGACGACCATCGGATCGAGCAAACTGATCTGAAGCTGCACGCCTGACGCCAGGTAGATCTGGCTAGCATAGGCGGTGAAAAGAGCCAACACGGTCAGCGCAGCGGCGCTGATGGCGAAGCCTTTGGTGATAGCTTTAGCCGTGTTACCGGCGGCATCCAGCACGTCTGTGGTTGCTATGACATCCTCGGGCATGCCCGCCATCTCGGCGATGCCGCGGGCGTTATCGACGATAGGACCGTAGGCATCGGAGGAGACAATCATACCGCTGATTGCCAGCATACCGACGGCGCTGATGCTGATACCGTAGACGCCATTGATGACCGAAGAGGCCTCACCAACGTAATAGGAAATGAGCATCGCGATGACGATACCGATAACGGACGGGACGACGCTGATCAGACCATAGCTGAAGCCGGTGATGATGGTTATCGCCGCACCGGAGCCGGAGACTCTGGCGGTCTCGACAACCGGCGGGCGGTCGTCGCCGGTGAAGAAATCGGAGGTAAAACCGATGACCACACCGGTGACCAAGCCGGCCAGGGTCGCCCAGAAAACGGCCAGATCCATACCGGTGATCAGAACAACGACGATGATCATCACAGCGAAGATCACAGAGGTCAGGATGGTGCCCATGTTCAAAGCACGACCTGGTTTACCGTCTTCACCGACCTTGACAAACTGCAGGCCGATAAGCGAAGCGAATGCACCCAGCATACAGAGAATCAGTGGGAAGATGGTGTAGAGGGTGAGCTGATCACCCTGCAGGGTCAACGCAGAACCCAACAACATGGCCGCAACAGCCGCAGCAACGTAGCTGTCGAAGATGTCCGCGCCCATACCGGCAACGTCACCCACGTTGTCGCCTACGTTATCGGCCACAACGGCGGGGTTGCGGGGATCGTCCTCAGGAATACCGACCTCAACCTTGCCAACCAGGTCAGCGGCAATGTCAGCGGTCTTCGTATAGATGCCACCGCCGGCCTTGGCAAGTAACGCCAACGTCGAAGCACCGAAGCTGAAGCCCAGGACCATCTCGGGCGTCCCCGTGATCGCGAAGATCGCAGACATGCCGATCAGGGCCAGTCCGACCATGGCCAGACCCATCACGGAGCCGGCGCTGAAGCTGATCTGGAACGCGGGATTGAGCCCCTTGTGGGCAGCAACTGCGGTCCGAACATTCGCCTTGACGGCGATCGTCATGCCCATGTACCCGGCTACGGCCGAGCAGACAGCGCCGAAGACAAAGGTCACAGCGATACCTAAGCCATAGGCCGGGCTTTCCTGAAGACTGAACACAATAGCGAGGACAATGGCTAGCGCAACCGCGAGCCCGGTCAGCGCTGTGTACAACTTCTTCAAGTAGGACCGTGCACCAGCCTCGATCCAGCCGGCGACACGCTGTGCACGCTCATCACCGGGGTCCTGCTTGGCAACCCACTGGTAATAAACGACGCTGGCGCCAACTGAGATAACGCCGGCGATGAAACTAACAACCACCCAGATATTCATAGCTCCTCCCAATACTCCTAACAACCTGATGTTGTGTGATTTCCACACAAAGAGGCCCCAGCTCCTCCCCGGAAGCCATATCCGGCGATCCTTCTCCGCAGCCGGCCCCGGAGAGGAAGCTGTGAGCCCTTGGTGGTAAGTCTAAAGGGTATCCGTACTGCCCACGCTCGCGGATAACCCTATGGTCACCCCGTCCGTCTCTACATATCCGCGGAGCGCCACCAGCGATAGTGTTTGCTCCGCAGCTCTTCTTGAGACGGCATAGGGAAGCACATCAACCGCTCTCCATTACCCAGGAACAACCCCATCCGCAACGTCCTGTACGGGAACGACGCTGAGCTGACCCGATCCACCATCTTCGAATGCACTGTCTTGGTGCGCAGATCCACCAAACACTGCCGAAGGTGGTCGATATTGGCATAGGGCAGATTGCCCACACTCCCATACTCCGGATTATCGGCCAACTCACCCAGCTGCAGCTCCGCAAAACAGACAGACGGAAGCGTGAGCAATGAGGTAGGGGTCCTGACGATGAGGCCGTAGAACTCCCGCGGCCCCAATGTGCTCACCACCAGCGGGTGAACGGGCGCAACCTCCTGGTAAAGGTGCAGTCCAGCCGTATCCTCTGGGCACGTCTCGCTCGGCTCAATCCCCAACACTCGCCCATCCTGAGTCACCAGGTAGAGCTTAAGGATCGCACCCAGCGGGATTCGCTCCAGCGCACGATAGACTGAAATGTAAACGGACCGCTTGGCTGAGCCATCCTCATGAATGTGACAGCGTGCCAAGCCTTCCTCAATCGAAAGCTCCTCGTGCCGAAAACTCGGATCTATCTCGAAGAACATCGCCTGACCGCGCGACTTCTTCACTGATCCAACGGCATAGTACACACCAAACTGTTCAGGGGAGAGTTGCGACGCAATCAAAGCCTCTGGAACCATCGACAGGTACAGGTGTTTCGTGAACTCAGCCATGCTGTTGCCTCCTTAGATTAGGGCGACCACAAATAGCTCGATCGTGCAGCGCGACAGAAAACAACCTCGGCCGAAGACTTCTCCCTCACGCACATTATACCACAAGTGCTCATCTCATCGAGAAACCGGTTTGGGGGAACACAGGGGTTGGCATACCACAGAACTCCCCTATAATCCCACCATTATCCGCTTCAGCACAGGTGAGAGCAGCCCATATGAGCCGGTCAACTCAACCAAAGTATATCATTCTTTTCTCGATGGGCTAACGCGCATATTCACTTATGTCACTCGACATCTAGGAAAGCTCAAGATCATGG
>JAGHDT010000463.1 GCA_021159805.1 Anaerolineae bacterium | reverse complement strand
TAGTGGTGCACACTTTGCGTAGTGGGCAAGTACGCCGTCGTCAGGTAGGGCTGAGAACACTAGTACTTCGAAAGTAGCTCTATGTCCGCCAGCAGATGTCCCAATGCACCCCAATTGTTAGTGAGTCCCCCGCGGTCAGTCCGCGGGGGAAGATGCAACAGCAGCCGCGCGCTCCCCCGCCAGCACCGACTGCAGCGCCTGGATGGCGACCTCAAGCATATCGTCCTCGGGCTCACGTGTGGTCAGGTTCTGTAGCAACAGGTTGGGCGCGATCATCCAGCGAATCAACGGGTTGTTCAGATTCCGCGCCGTGAACCGCAGGATCTCGTAGGAGATGCCCGCGATAACCGGCAGCAGCGCCAGGCGTGTCACGATGCGCACCAGGAACGAGGGGCGTCCCAGGGGAGCAAGAACCAGCACAGAGATCAATGCAACCGTCAGGAGAAAAGCCGTGCCACAGCGCGGATGCTGCCGCGAGTAGGGTCGCACGCCGTCCACAGTCAACGGAGCGCCATCCTCGTACGCATTGATCGTCTTATGCTCCGCACCGTGATAGGCAAAGACCCGCCGGATTTCCTCAGCCCGGGAGATTGCCACCATGTAGCCGACCAGGAGCGCCAGGCGAATCAGGCCCTCGACCACGTTGAAGAGGAAAGCCTCCTCCTGCACGATCAAGCCGGCCACAAACGAGGGCAGCACCATAAACAACCCAACGCCCAAGAGCATCGAGAGTGCCCCTGTCGCCATACCCAGCCCCCCTGACATGGTAAAGTCCGGGTCCTCCTCCTGCCCCGCGACCTCAGCCGAGTAGAAGAGCGCCCGCATCCCCAAGCCCAGGGAATCCCATAGAAGTGGCATCCCGCGCAAGAAGGGGATCTTACTGATAGAGCCGCGGTAGAGACCGCTCAGAGACTCCTGCTTTACCACAATTTCGCCATCGAGACGGCGCACCGCTATCGCGGCATTGTACTTGCCGCGCATCATCACACCCTCAATAACAGCCTGTCCGCCATAGGTTTCACCCAATGGCTTGCGATCAATTTGGCCTTCAGCCACAAGATCCTCCAACTCTATTCACCTTCCCAGAGGCGCACAGCCAGTGCTCACCAACGCGCACCTCGGCGCGGAAGACGTCCCGGTGGGACGTCTCTACAAGATCCTCGTTTGAGATGCATGCGCCCTATCAGCCGTCTGCGCCGATCGCGGATCGGTCTGTTCTTAACCCACCCTATGATAGTCTGCGCGCGGCCTGCCAGGCTCCCATGATCGCACGACGAGCTAGAACGCCGGCCATCGCCAGACGGTACTCGGCACTTCCCCGGAAATCCGCGACCGGCAATAGATCAGCGAGCGCCGGCGCCAGAGCCTGCGTCACCTTGTCTGACGTCAGGAACTGCCCACTCAATATGTGTTCGGTCTTGTGAAACCGGACGGGCTGGGCGTGCGCGCCCCCCACGGCCACGCGGATCGCATTCGGTAAGCCCTCATCGACCTCGACGTAGGCAGCAGCGCAGACGATCGGCTTGTCCTTGGGTGACCGGCCCACGACCTCAAAGCCGGCCGCACTCTTAGCAGGCGGGCGCCGCACACGGAGCTCCGTGATCAGCGCCCGAGCCTTGATCAGACGATCCCGGTAGGCTACAAAGCTCATGAAGGGCGCCTTGTGCACCACGGGGTCCGCATAGCGGATTTCGGCATCCAGCACCAACAGAGCCGTTGTCAGTGGCTCGGCAGCATCTGCAACAATCAGGGTACCGCCCACAGAGCCCTGCTCGCGCAGGTTTCGTGACTGCACGTAGCCCGCAGCGCGTGCCAGAAGGCCACTGGCCAGAAGGGCGGCATCAGGATGATCGATCAGGGCCTGCAGCGATGCCGTCGCCCCGATTTTGAACTCCGCCAGGGTGGCCTCGACATAGTCAAGACCCAAGTCCTGAAGGTCAACCACAAACTCAAGAGAGGGATCTCCCTGTGCCACGGTCCACGCGCCACCGCCAAGATAGACGGCGTTGGCATTGGACTGCACCAACGCAACAGCATCCTCAATCTTGGTGGGCCGCTTGTAGTGCTTTAGATTGCGCAGCATATTGTCCTCCACTCACAAAGATCAGTCGCCCTCACCCTCAACCCGCCACCCCTCACGCTCCTCATCCCATTGCTGAAGCGTGTCTTTCGGCGGGAGCACCACCACAGCGGTCGCCTCGACCGTCACCGTGCCATCGGGCAGGCGGATCTCTCCGGCCACCTCGGCAATGCGACGGCGCTTGCTGACCACCCACCCGACTGCCGTCAGTTCAGTCTCCGTCGGTGTTGGTTTGCGATAGCGGACCTCCAACTTTGCCGTCACCCAGAAGACGTCATCCTCCGCTCCCATCATCAAAGCACGACCGGAGAGCTCGTCCAGGACCGTCGCCAGGATGCCGCCATGGGCAATGCCAGGGTATCCCTGATAGGTCTCAGGGATTATCAGAGGCACGACCACACGAGCATTGGCAAGATCCTCATAGAATCGGATATGCAGTCCCACAGGGTTCTCGCGTCCACAGACAAAGCAGTTTCGCGATGTTGCCTGCGGCTTCCACTCAACCGGAATCTCCCGACCATTATCAAACATAGACATCCCTCGAATCAACAGATCACCAATGGCAAATGGCAAATCAGCAAATCACAATAGACAGATCGGCAGACAGACCGAGCTACTCGCCTTCTCGCTTGCTCGCCTACTTCTCCTCACGCATATACGGCTGCCCCAATGCAGCAGGGGCGCCAACGAGGTGACTGAGCGTCTCCCACCATGTCATCGCGACGAGCACCAGGATGGTCATCACATACGGCAGCATATTCAGGTAAGCGGAGGGAATGGTGGTGCCGCCGGCCTGGAGGCGGAATTGGACGGCGTTGATGCCGCCGAACAGCATCGCGCCCAGCACGGCGCGTGCCGGATTCCACATCGCAAAGATGACCAGCGCAATCACGATCCAGCCACGTCCCCCCGTGATGTTCTCAGTCCAGCCCGGCGCGTAGGCGAGTGAGAGATGTGCGCCTCCCAATCCCACCAGCGCACCGCCCAGGATCGTGTAGACGTAGCGGGTGCGGATCACGTCAATGCCCATCGCGTCCGCCGTCTGCGGATTCTCACCCACCGCGCGCAGGTTCAGACCATTACGGGTCTTGTAGAGATAGTACCAAGCGGCCGGAACAAGAATGAAGAGACAATAGGTCAGGATATCCTGCTTGAAGAACGCGCCCAGGATAGGGATGTCACTCAGCAGTGGGATCTCGATGGGCGAGAACTTCGGGCCCACCATCCCCACCAGGTTGTAGTTGTTGGACTCCGGCCCCAGACGCTCCCCCAGGAAACTTGCCAACCCCGTCCCAAAGATGGTGATGCTCAATCCACTGACGACCTGTCGGGCGCGCATTGTTACCGTCAGGAAGGCGTGGATGGAAGCCAACAGCGCCCCCATCACCGCCGCCGCCAAGAGCCCCAGCCATACGCTATCGC
>JAGHDT010000536.1 GCA_021159805.1 Anaerolineae bacterium | reverse complement strand
GGCAGCACAGCTAACATCGCGCATTCCGCCAGATCGAGATCCCTGACGTGCTTGCCGTAGTACGCTTGCGCCGCGGCCTCCACGCCGTAGGCCATATTGCCGTAGTAGATTTCGTTCAGATAGAAGGTGAGGATCTCATCCTTGCTGTAGCGCTGCGTGATCCGGATGGCCAGAAACAGCTCCCGCAGCTTGCGCCGTAGCGTCAGCTCATACCGTTCACCTGGCAACAGGAGATTGCGCGCCAACTGCTGCGTGATGGTGCTGCCCCCCATCAGAGTGTCGTCACTGTTGAGGTTGTACCAGATCGACCGCGCCACGGCGACGACGTCGACCCCCGGGTTCCGGTAGAAAGTGGCATCCTCCAGAGCAACCGTGACCTGGCGCATCGCCTCGGGGATCTCATCCAATGACACCGGCGTGTGACTGCCGGTGTAGGGGGGCGGCATCTCGAAGAGCAGCCGCCCACGGCGATCGTAGATCTTGCTGCTGGGCGCCGCGGTGTAGGCGCTAAGGTCATCAGGGGAGAGCAGATCGTGGAACAGCCAGACACTGACAGAGATGCCGACGCCAAACACCAACGCCCCGATCACAACGAGAGCCCGCTGCCACTTCGCGATCTTTATCGTCCGCTCCCCCATTCGCTGACTCTGTATTCTTCTGAAGTTCTAGTCGCCTATGCTACAACCTCATTGGCAATCGTGATGCCATCAGGCACCTCCGCCCCACGGAGAATGACGGCGTCGTGCACCATCACGTTGTCGCCAAGCCGGCAGTCACGCTCGATATAGACATTCGGGCCGATTGTGCAGTTCGTACCAATGATCGTGCCATGCTCGATGTGCAGCGGCGTGATCAGCCGCGTGTTCGGCCCCACGGTATTCGGCTCCAACTGCGGATGCTCTCCGCCGTGGATCAAGTACTCACGGTTCAGGGCCAGCAAATCGGCAGCGTTGGTCAGCGTCAACCGGCGATCGATGATCACGCCGCCGACGCGCCCGTCGCGCTCTATGACCATCTGGATCGCATCCTGCAGCTCATACTCACCGCGGGCGGAGAGTGACACCTCCGGCAAGTAGTCCAGAATGCGCGGGGCAAAAGCATACAGCGGCAAACTCGAGATGTTCGATGGCGCATCTTCGGGCTTGGGTTTCTCAACGATGCGGGTTACCCACGGGCCACTCATCTCCACGATACCCACACTGCCCAGCCGATCCGGCTCGACCGGCATCAACGTGAGAACCGCGTTGGGATGCTCCTCGCTCTGCATCATCCGGATAAGGCGTCCCGCATCGGCGGTCGGAATCAGGTTGTCACAGGCCGACAGGATAAAGTCCTCGGTGATCAACGGCGCCGCGTACGAAAGGGCATTGGCCATCCCTTTGCGCTCAACTTGGTAGACGAAGCGCACGTCAGCATCCAGCTTCGACTCACGGATGAAATAGCGAACGATATCCCGATCCTCGGGACTGACAACCAGGATGAAATCATCGATCCCGTTCTCAGCCAGCATCTCCATCACGCGCTCGACAATCGGCTTGCCCAGAATCGGCACCATCGCCTTAGATCGCGCGACCGTGATCGGATGAAGGCGGGATCCCCTGCCCGCCGCGAGTATCACACCTTGCATACTGGAGTCCCTCCACGTCTAGACCACGATGTCAAAGAGGATGCACGTTCACCATGTGCATCCTCCCCAGCCTTCTACACAACACCTGACATCCGCATTCTACCACGGGTCCACCATTTGGCTGCCAGCTGCTCTCATACCACCTTCAGCCACAGGAACTCGTACCGGGACAAAGGGACCGTCCACAAACCCGATGCCCCCACAGTCACGACATCGCCGGTGAGCAAGTTCTCCAGGCTGCGTCCGGCATAGGCGCCAAGATCCAGCGCCGCCTCCTGAGGAGTGGAGGAAAGATTGTGAATAGCGAGTATGGATTGCCCCACGTGGGAGCGAACATAGGCGAAGACAGCTTTGCTTTCCGGATGGAGCAAGGTCAAATCGCCGCTTCCGAAAGCCGGATGCTCACGGCGCACCTGCAGCGCGGCGCGCGTCCAGTTCAACAACGATGCCGGGTCTTGCTCCTGTGCGGCTACGTTGACCCGGCTGTATCCGTAGATGGGGTCATCGATGACCGGTGCATACAACCGATCTGCCGGCACATCGGCACCCGAGAATCCCGCGTTCGGCCCACCATGCCACTGCATGGGTGTGCGAACGCCGTTGCGGTCCTCCAACCAGATATTATCCCCCATGCCGATTTCATCGCCGTAGTAGAGGAATGGTGAGCCGAAGAATGTCAGCAGAATCGAGCTGATACAGCGGATTTGATCGGCATCATTCTGCAGCAATGGTGCCAGGCGACGTCGGATTCCACGATTCAGGCGCATGCGCGGTTCCGGCGCATAGAAATCCCACATGAAGGATCGCTCCTCCGGGGTCACCATCTCCAACGTCAGCTCATCGTGGTTGCGCAGAAAGGTGCCCCACTGGCAATTGTCCGGCAGCGCAGGTGTGCGCGCCATAATCCACTCGATGGGCGAGCGATCGGCTTTGGCAAAGGCCATATAAATCCGGGGCATCAGCGGAAAGTGGAAGTTCATATGCATTTCGTCGCCGTCGCCGAAGTAGGGACGCACATCCTCCGGCCATTGGTTGGCCTCTGACAGCAGCATCGTCCCCGGCGCGTAGGCATCGACCAAAGCTCGCAGGCGCTTGAGGTACCGATGCGTTTCGGGCAAATTCTCGCAGCTAGTGCCCTCGCGCTCAAACAAATAGGGCGGCGCATCAATGCGAATGCCATCCGCACCCGCGTCAATCCAATACTGCAGCGTGCGCATCATCGCACGCTGAACTTCAGGGTTATCGTAATTCAGGTCCGGCTGGTGGTGGAAGAACCGATGCCAGTAGTATTGCCCGCGCAAGGCATCGTAGGTCCAGTTTGAGCGTTCATAGTCGACAAAGATCACACGAGCATCCCGGTATGCGGCATCATCGTCTCGCCAGACATACCAATCACGGTACTTGGCGTGTTCCGGATGCTGGGGGTCTCGCGATGCCTGAAACCAGGCGTGCTGGTCCGAAGTATGGTTGGGAACCAGTTCCACGACGATCCTGAGACCGCGCCTGTGAGCCTCTTGGACCAGCAGGCGGAAATCATCCATCGTGCCGTAGTCCGGATGTATCGCACAGGTGTCAGCTACATCATAGCCGTCGTCGCGCAGAGGAGAGGGGAAGATCGGAAGCATCCAGATTGCATCGATGCCAAGTGACTTAAGGTAGTCCAACTTTGATGTAAGCCCAGCCAGGTCCCCAATGCCGTCATCGTTACTGTCAGCAAACGCGCGAACAGAGACCTCGTAGAAGACGGCGTCCTTATACCAGTCGTTGGCCATCAAACCCTCCTTATCATGAGCACAGAACCCCTGCTACGTGAGCTCTGGCCAGTCGGCAGGTCAGCGCAGCCAACACCCTGCCCGAATTCCATAGCTGGAAAGATCGGAGACTCGAAGAAGTGGTCTATGATAGCACCCGTGACCGATTTTGGAAAATACCGCCGGCGTACTAGAATGGAGACACAATGAGAGGCAATCCGGAGCGTCTAGAATCTTTTCGCCGCCGGTACGGGATGCTGAGACCGGACTGGGTACCCGCCACGATGCTTTATCAGCGCTGGGTCGCCGCCGGTATCTCTGAGACAGATCGAATCCTGGACCTGGGATGTGGTCGAGGCGGCATCGTCGAGCGGCTGGGGAGTATGGGCAGCTGGGCGGGTACGGATCCGGATCTCGACTCGCTGAGAGACCATCGCCGGCCCTCTCTATCGCGCTGCTGCGCGCAGTCGGAACGTCTACCCTTCACCACGAAAACGTTCGATGTTGTGGTGGCTTCCTGGGTGCTGGAGCACGTGCCAAACCCGGAACAGACGTTTCGAGAGATCGCGCGGCTGCTGCGCCCGGGGGGTAGCTTCTTTTTCCTGACACCCAACACGTCACATCCGCTGCCCTGGCTGAGCAGGACCATATCCGGGTTACACCCATTACAGCAGCGCATCGTCACATTGTATTACGGACGTCAGCCCGTTGACACATATCCGGTGACCTACCGGGCGAACACCGCCACGGTGATCGGGCGTCTGGGCGCCCAGGCAAACCTGCGGTTGGCGAGAATCGAATGGATTGAGGATCCCAGCTATCTAGCTTGGGGCCCGCTGAGCTTCCTGGCGGCCATAGCTCTTGATCTTGTCCTGCCAGGCACGTGGCGGGTGCACCTTGTCGGGGAACTCACCAGAGCATAAGGCCACATCAAAAACCGGCGCACTGATTGCAGAGCGCTGATGACCAGCATACTGAGTCTACAATCTGTAACACGGAGGTGACTATGGTCCAGAACAGCAGTCAGTTTCAGTCCCTGTTGCTGCCGATTCTCATCATCCTCATCATCGGCATTGTTGCCATCGCCGGATGGCTGATATGGCTCTCAGTTCGCTCTCGAAGGCAGAACACGCCGGCATCTGCTGGAGCTCAATCGACGGGCGACACGCCGCAGGCCTACACCCTGGGGCTAAAACGCGACACCATCGGTGGATGGGAGATCTACGTCAGGGGACAACGCTGCCGGACCCTCGCAGCCGTCTCTGACCCACAGACACGTGACGAGGTCATAAGCGCTCTGCGAACGCTAGCCGGATTCGCCAAAGGCGTCGGCGGCCGGGTTCAGCCTGCTGCGCCCCCGGTAGAATCCTCGTCGCGCGAGATCAAGCCTACCACACAGGCCGCACAACCCGCGTCGCCCCTGCCCCAACACATGGCTCCGCCGGCCCAGACTACGTACGCCGGTACCCCCGGGGCTGTGGAGCCTCCAGCACGCCGGACCACAACCCTCCAAGGCTCGATCCCTACCATCGATTTCGCCTATGAGATCAATAGCATTCTGGATGAACTGCTGGCGCAGACCCCCGCGTTGCAGGGCCACGCCGTCGTCCTCCAGAACATCCCCGGCGGCATCAACTTCTTTGTGGATGGCACCGCCTATCACGAGATCGTCGATATTCCCAGTGCGGAGATCCAGGCGTTGATCCGTCAGGCCACCCGGGAATGGGAGAGAAGATAGCCATTGACCGCATCCCTGTGTGCGGTAGAATACCTCACTTTAACTATAAGGTTGTCAAACAAATGTACTATCACATCTGGACTATCGGCTGCCAAATGAATGTAGCCGACTCGCAACGCGTGGCTGCAGGCCTTGAACGTTTGGGATACACCCCTACTGATCGGGCAGAAGACGCTGACGTGATGATTCTCAATACGTGCGTGGTGCGTCAGCAGCCGGAAGACAAAGCTACGAACCGACTCAACCAGCTCAGAAGCATGAAGGAACGCTATCCTGAGCGGGTGCTTGGACTTATGGGATGTATGGTGGGTGTGAAAGACCCTGCCCCATTGCGTGAGAGATTCCCATGGGTAGATCTCTTTCTTCCACCGTCAGATCCGACCGAGCTCTGGTCCCATCTCGCCGAGAACGGCAAACTAAGCGAAGCGCAGACCCTGATCGCTGACGCTGAGGCCCGCAGGTTGGCCCTGGGCCGCACGGATACCATCTTGCCCGCCTCGGAGCAAGGTCACGTGGTCAACGCCTATCTGCCCATCGTGCTGGGGTGCTCGCACGCCTGTACCTACTGCGTCATCCCCTACCGCCGTGGCGCTGAGCGCAGTCGTCCGATGAGCGCGATCATCGCCGAGGCGCACCAGTTGGCTGCTCAAGGTGTCCGGCAGCTGACGCTGCTGGGCCAGATTGTGGACCGGTACGGATATGACCTGCCGGAGTTTGGCAGGAGTTCAGAGACCCCGCTGGTCGCGCTGCTGCGTGAGATTCACGCCATTGAGGGCTTCAAGCGCATCCGCTTCCTGACCAGCCATCCCAACTGGATGCGAGACGACCTGCTGGACGCCGTAGCGGAGCTTCCCAAAGTCTGTCCACACATTGAGGTGCCGGTGCAAGCGGGCGACGACGAGGTCCTGACGCGTATGCGTCGCGGGTACACCGTTGACGATTATCGCAAGCTCGTAGCGCGGATCCGCGAGCGCATTCCAGGCGTATCCATCGCCACAGACATCATCGTAGGTTTCCCCGGCGAGACCAAGGCGCAGTTCGACAACACTTGTGACCTGCTCAAAGAACTCAGGCTCGACAAGGCACATATTGCTCGCTATTCCGCCCGTCCGCAGACGGTCGCAACGCGCCGGTTTGATGACAACCTGTCGCACGAGGAAAAGGAACGACGGCGCAAGGCACTGGACAATCTACAGTCCGACATCCTGACGGAGATCAACGCGCGCTATCTCGACGAGACCGTCGACATCTTGGTCGAAGGCTGGCACGCACGTAGGAAGCGCTGGTTTGGACGCACAACCACCGATCGCCTGGTCTTCTTCGATCCCGTCCAGGATTCCGGCAGGGACCCTGGCGAGGCCGGGAGAGATACCAATCGCCTGGGACACATCGTCCCGGTCCACATCGAGTGGGCCGGCCCGTGGTCCCTCGTCGGAAAGCCGGCAGAAGAATAGAAGAATCAGCGAATGAAAGAATCAAAGAATCAAAGAATGGCAGAATCAGCGAATAGGAGACGAAGAGCCGTCGGCCAGATGATCCCTCTGTTCTCCCACTCTCCCATTCTTTGATTCGCTGATTCTCTGATTCTTCCATTCTTTGATCCCTCCACCAGACAAGGACCTCTGATCATGCCCAACCGTAGCACCCAAGACATCGGCATTGTCGGCGCCGGCGTGACCGGCCTCACGGCTGCCTATGACCTCCTCAAAGCTGGGCACAGAGTGACAGTCTACGAGGCACGTCCCTATGTCGGCGGCCTCGCCTCAGGATTCAAGGATGAAGGCTGGGACTGGTCTCTGGACCGCTTCTACCACCACATCTTTGCCAGCGACAGCGACATCATCGGCCTTGCCGAGGAGCTCGGCCTGCGTGACATGATCTTCTTCAAAAGTCCCGTCACCTCTATTCTCAAAGATGGACGTCTATACCCGATCAACAAGCCGCTTGTGGGACCGTGGCTAGAGCGTCTCCCTCTGGGAAGGACGCTGTCCAATGTGGCAGATCTGGCCACTACGGCCCTGCGGGTTCTGGCCTTCAAGCCGGCCCCCTTTCTGGGCCGCTTACGTGTGGGTCTGGTAAGCGCATTCCTGCGCTACACTCCGGATTGGCGGTCGCTGGAGAAGGTCACCGCTGACGCCTGGATGGCAAGAGCTGCGGGCAAACGCGCTTATGAGGCCTTCTGGTTGCCCATGCTTGAGGGTAAGTTCGGACCCTACTATAAGCAGGTCAACATGGCCTGGTTCTGGGCGCGTCTGGTCGCCCGCACACCAAAGCTCGGCTATTTCAAGGGCGGCTTCCAGAGTTTCCTGGAGGGCGTGGCCGCCAAAGTGCGGGAAGCAGGCGGCGACATCCGCCTGAACCACCACGTCCGCGGCATCCACCCCCTCGACAATAGCCAGATTCGACTGGAATTGCAGGCCGGCGACCAAGTCCACGATCGCGTACTGGCGACGATATCGCCACGGATGCTCAAGGAGCGCACACCCAAGCTACCGGCCGCCTATACCGCAGGGTTGGACGAGTTGGTCTCTATGGGCGCCCTCGTGATGGTGCTAGCACTCAAGCAACCGGTCACCGATTCGCACTACTGGATCAACATCCCCAAACGGGAGGGGTTCCCCTTCCTGGCCTTCGTGGAGCACACCAACTACGTCGACGCATCTCACTATGGAGGCGACACGTTGGTCTACTGCGGCGACTATCTGACGCCCGATCACGAACTCTTCGAATTATCGGCAGAAGCCCTACTGGAACGCTTCATCCCCAGTATTCAACGCATAAATCCTGACTTCAACCGCGATTGGGTACGTGCGTACTGGAAGTTCTCAGAGATCTATGCCCAGCCCGTTCCCTTTGTCAACCACTCGGAACGTATCCCACCGCTTGAGACGCCCATTCCAAATCTTTTTATGGCCAACATGAGCCAGGTCTATCCATGGGATCGCGGTACAAACTTCGCCGTGGAAATTGGTCGTCGCGCCGCCCGGGTGGTTGGGCAGGCCGCACACACAACGCACCCGTCAAAGAGGTAACGCCATGAATCAGGAACAGATCACTGCAGCTGTTGCAGCGGACCTCAAGCTGGCGCTGCCCCGCGTCCGCTCAGCTGTACGCCTGTTCGACGATGGGAATACGCTCCCCTTCATCGCGCGCTATCGCAAAGAATTGACCGACTCGCTGGACGAAGAGGAACTGCGCCGGCTCGTCGAACGCCTTGGCTACCGCCGCAATATGGAAAAACGCCGGGAATCCATCCATAACAGCCTGACAGAGCAGGGCGTCCTGACGCCGGAGCTGGAAGCTGACGTGCAGTCAGCGGATACCTTGCAGCGACTGGAAGACCTCTACCGCCCCTACCGCCCAAAGCGACAGACACGCGCCACCATTGCGAGAAAAAAGGGCCTGCAACCGCTGGCCGACATGATCCTGGCCCAGCCGCTTGAGGGCACACACGACCAGCTGGCAGCCGCCTTCGTGACGGGCGATGACGAGGGCGTGCTGTCCGCAGAGGCTGCATGCCAAGGCGCTCGGGACATCGTCGCCGAGACCATCGCCGACGACCCTGAGATACGCGGAAGCATGCGGGCCATGGTCCAGCGGCGTGGCATCATAAATACCGGTGTGGTCGACAAGAGCAAAGATCCCAAAGGCACATACGAGCTCTACTATGATTTCTTCGGAGATGTCAAAGGGCTGCGCCCGCACCAGGTCATGGCGCTCAACCGCGGGGAGCGCGAGGGTATTCTCAAGGCCGGCCTGGATATTCCTGAATCACAGGCGTTGGGCATCCTTGCGATGCGGTATCCAGCCGATTCGGGGAGCGCGTTCGCAGAGGATCTGCTGGCGGCGCGCGAGGACAGTTACGGCCGACTGATCTTCCCCGCCGTCCAGCGCGAGACCCGTCGCGAGCTCACCCAAATGGCAGACGAACACGCCATCGGGGTGTTTGCCACCAATCTGCGCTCGCTGCTACTCCAGCCCCCGATGCGCGGCCAGACGGTCCTGGGCATTGATCCCGGACATCGCACCGGGTGCAAGGTTGCGGTCGTGGACCCGACCGGCAAGGTGCTGGATACGCGCACGATCTATCCGGACCGGCGAAGGGAACAGGCGAAGGATACACTGCGCCACCTCGTCAAGAGACACAGCGTGACCGTCATCGACATCGGCAATGGAACCGCGAGCCGTGAGACACAGGCGCTGGTAGCCGAACTCATCGGTGAGAGGCTGAAGGTCCGGTACACCATCGTCAGTGAAGCCGGGGCCTCGGTCTATTCGGCCTCTCGGCTCGCCCGGGCAGAGCTGCCCGATCTCGACGTTTCGATCCGTGGTGCGGTCTCCATCGCCCGGCGCCTTCAAGATCCCCTTGCTGAACTGGTCAAGATTGAGCCCAAGGCCATCGGCGTAGGGCTGTACCAGCATGACATAGACCAGAGAGCTCTGGTCGATACGCTGAACGAGGTCGTGGAATCCACAGTGAATACTGTCGGCGCCGACCTCAACACAGCCTCCCCGGCGCTGTTGAGGCATATCTCCGGGATTGGACCCAAGACCGCGGGGGCGATCGTCGCTTATCGCGATGAACACGGCAGCTTCCCATCCCGCAAGAGCCTCCTCAGCGTTTCCGGAGTCGGACCCAAGACGTTTGAACAGGCAGCCGGCTTCCTGCGCATTGCACAAGCACCGGATGCACTGGATAACACACCCATCCATCCGGAAAGCTACAAAGTCGCCCGCGCCGTGTTGGATCTCGTAGGGCTACCGATAGGGCATCCGGAGCTCTCACGTGCCATCCACGAACTGCGACGTGAGATAGACTTGGATGAGCTGGCGCACGAACTCAGCACAGGTCGACCTACCTTGGAGGA
This sequence comes from Anaerolineae bacterium, assembly GCA_021159805.1. Taxonomy (GTDB): domain Bacteria; phylum Chloroflexota; class Anaerolineae; order B4-G1; family SLSP01; genus PWVB01. The sequence continues at coordinate 9,837 of JAGHDT010000536.1, read as the reverse complement.
CATCCTGGAGGCTCTGCTCCGCCCGGGCCGTGACCCCCGGGATGATCTAGAGGGACCAGTGCTGCGGAGTGACGTCTTGACCATTGAGGATCTTCACCCTGGAATGCAACTCAAAGGAACCATTCGAAACGTCGTGGATTTTGGAGCCTTCGTGGATATCGGCGTAAAACGGAATGGATTGATCCACATCAGCCACATGGGCAATGAATATGTCCGCGACCCACACGAAAAAGTGGCGGTCGGTGATGTGATCGATGTTGAGGTCCTGGACATTGATGTCGACCGCGGGAGGATCAGCCTGGCTTTGGTATCCTGATGCTCAACTGGAGGTGACCACTGACAAGCAGCTTATATAAAGGCCTGGCAGCAACGCCCGATCTGGGATCCGGTCAGACAGATGCGCACGGACGCTCCAGGCATTGTGGATCAGTGTGTCGCCGACATACAGCCTGCCCGTGCGCAGTCAACAGCACCAGTTGGGTCGGAGACGATTTGGTGGTCCAGCGAGGAGCCTTTCTTGGGCATTCACCCCATTCTGGAGTGCGCCCGTGGTCCAGAGCGCTTGGTATGAGACCGCATTCTGTGCTAAACTCCGGGCTATGAAGATTCCAAAACTCCCCGGTCGACTCACGGACATCCAGACGCTGCTCCGGTCGCTTGACTGGCATACGATGGAACACGAAGTTGCGCAGGAAGCAGTTTCGCGGTTGGTGATCGTCGGACCGGTCAACAGCGGCAAGTCAACGCTCTTCAACCGCCTGCACGGACGCAAGATCTCAGCCGTGAGCGCGGTCCCGGGGACGACCACGGGCGTCATCGAACATCCTTTAGGACCATTCCTGCTGGTTGACACCCCGGGATTCGGAGAGGTGTGGGGGATCGACCGCGCGTCCACCGCCCAGACGGCAGCCGGCCACGCGGATCTGGTCGTCTTACTGCTCGACGCCGTGGCCGGCGTACGACAGCCGGATCTCGACCTCTATATGGCGTTGCTGGATCTGGGCGTCCCCGTGATTGTCGCGCTCAACAAGACAGACCTGATCCCCAAGGAACTCCCTTACGTTCTCGAGAACGCTGAGCGGCTCTTGGGCGTCCGGCCAGTAGCTTTATCAGCGCATACCGGCGCGGGCATCGTTGATAAACTCCTACCCGCGATTCTCTCCGCCGCACCGAACGTCGCAGTATCGATGGCCAAAGCGCTGCCGGACGTGCGAGAACACATCGTAAACCGCATCATCCGGCGTACCGCCGGCGTCAACGCCCTGATCTCCTTGGAACCAATCCCCGGGCTTGACATCCCCCTGCTGCTGGCATCACAGACACGGCTGATCTTACGAATCGCTGCCGTGTACGGGCAGTCTATGAGCATCTCCCATGCGCGAGAGCTCCTCACCACGATGGCCGGGAGCCTACTGTCACGATATCTTGGAATGCAGCTGGCTAAACTCGTGCCGGGACTTGGGTGGCTGGTCTCAGCAGCGCTATCGGCCGTGGCAACCTGGGGGATAGGACAGGCGGCACGCGCCTACTTCGAGGCCGGGGGCGATATCCAGATGCCGAATCTCAGACAGCATTACCGGCGGATGCGCCAGTTAGCCCCCGGCCGGCTTCTCAAACGATCAGCTGATCAAGAAAAGGATCACACCGCCGAACCCAACACCGAATCATAACCAGATGACGTGACGAGGTGAATCGTGAACGCACGCTCAGTGCGGAAGGGTCACACACAAAGAGCGACTGACGGGGCGGATCGTCAGGTGCTGGAGCAAGAAGTAGCACGATTGCGCACGCTGCTGCGGGAGGCGCGCGCCGACACACGCAGAGAAACCTGGGCCGAAGTGCGCCGGCGATTCAGGCTTCGTGTCGCAGGGCTGGGACTTATCGCACTGATCATCGGCGGTTTGATCGGCCATTATGGATTTCCCGGAGAACCCCCCATGCCCGAGTCAGCGCAAGCCCCGGCACCGCCGATGTCGCCTGGCCCGGCCAACTCAGTTAGCACGGCGGGTACAGGCGACCAAGCCGTCACTACGCCCTGGCCCATCAGCGTCTACGTCAGCGGTGCAGTCGCCAAAGCCCAGGTTGTAGAGCTCCCGGCAGGCAGTCTGATCGCCGACGCACTTGACCGAGCCGGCGGTGCCGGCGCGGATGCCGATCTGGACGCCGTCAATCTGGCGGCACCTCTAGTCGACAACCAGCACGTCGTCGTCCCGCGGCTGACAGATCGAGTCAGCTCAGCGGCGACACAGCAGCTGGGCACGAATTCAACACCGGCGGCTCTGATTGATATCAACACCGCATCGCCTGACGAGTTGGAGTCCCTACCCTACATAGGCGGGAGCAGAGCTGCAGACATTGTGTCCTATCGAGCGGAGAACAGACCATTCGAGCGGATTGAGGATATTCAGAACGTACCGGGGATCGGGCCCACTATCTACGAGCATATCGCGCATCTGATCACGATAGAAGACTGAGACAACAAAATGGTAACTTCCATTCTTATCTGGTATCTGGTACTGCAGTCTATGGCCTTGATGGGGCTGCCCCTCGCGTTCAGTCTGTTCAAGCGGCTTCCCAGCAGAGGTTACGGCACCGCCAAGGCCCTGGGTTTGCTCCTTACCGGCGTCATCTTCTGGTGGGGTGGGATTCTGCGCCTGTGGGAAAACACAAGTGGCGGCGTCCTCACAGCAGCAGCCATTGTATGGATCGCAGGACTCGTTCTGATGCGCCGGCATTGGCGCGAACTACGCCCCTGGTGGCAGCACAACCGGCGCTACGTCATCGTCGTCGAAGTGCTCTTCCTGACTGCCCTCGTCGCGTGGGCCTTTGTCAGAGCCAGCCAGCCACAGATCCAGACCGCAGGTGGGGAGAAGTGGATGGAGATTGCATTCCTAAACGCGATACTCCGTACCCCCACGTTGCCTCCCCAGGACCCCTGGCTGTCCGGCTTCACCCTCTCCTACTACTATCTGGGCTATCTCCTGCTTGGGGTGCTCACCCGCCTGAGCATGCTCGCCCCCACGGTGGCCTTCAATCTTGGCAACGCTGGATGGTTTGCGCTCGTTGCAGCACAGGCCTACAGTATCGTCTATGATCTGACCCACGGGAAGGCTATATTCCGGTCATTGGTGGCTCCGCTGATGCTGCTGCTCGCCGGTAACGGCGAAGGACTCTTTGAGGTCCTGCATGCGCGCGGGTACCTCTCTGCAGACTTCTGGAAATGGCTGGACATCAACCGGCTGGATCAACCGCCCCAACCGCCGTACAGCCCGATCCCCCAGCGCTTCTTCTGGTGGTGGCAGGCCTCCCGCACGATCCGGGACAGGACGCCGTGGGGAGATGTTCAGGAGGTCATAGATGAGTTCCCAGCCTTCAGCTTCATCCTCGGCGATATGCACCCACACGTGCTGGCGCTCCCCTTTGTGCTCATCGCCGTAGCGATGGCGCTCAATGCCTACCGGCAAGCGGTCGAGACTAGGAATGGTGCGACAGAAGAGACCTCGACCGGCGAAGCCACGAGCGACGACGCGGACAAGCAGTCGGCACCTCAACGATCGGTGGTCACGTGGCTCACCTCAACCTGGCACAGCCTGCGTCACCGCATCTGGCCCATAGTCGGGTATGCAGTCATCTTGGGGGCACTGGGGTTTCTGAACACCTGGGATTTCCCCATCTACTGGGCTTTGCTCGTGGGCGCCTGGATCCTGGGACGATACACCCACGCGGGCAAGTCTGTGGCCTCGTTCGTGGCCACAGTGTGGACAGTCATCCCCGAAGCCGGCGTGCTGGGAGTTCTGAGCATCGTGCTCTACCTGCCCTTCTGGTTTGCGTTACGCTCCCAGGCCGGCGGCATTCTGCCCAACCTCTTCAACGCGACCAAACCGCAGCACTTCGTCGTGATGTTTCTCCCTCTGCTGATACCGGCGATCGGCGTGATCGCGGGTAGCGCCCGCCGCAGGTCCATCAAACCACTCCCGACCATTGGCCTGGGGATGGCTCTTGTGGTCACCATCGCGTTGGTAGCACTCATCGTGGGATCGGCGGCAGCCTATCCCTACATCATAGCCATCATACGCGGGGAATCGGTACAGGGATACAGCCTCTCCCCGGAAACCGTGCTGACCGCGCTCAAGCTGCGCCTGCAGAACTCCTGGATCGGGCTATTCCTGGCCATCGGGGTGGCGGCGGCATTGAGCGCGATGGTTCAATCCATTTCGACCGGCGGTGAGAGGGCAGGTGATTCACGTCAGAAACCGCAGACGGCAATTGACGATGGTTTCCCGCTGCTGCTCGCGCTGATGGGCCTGCTTCTCACATTGGCGCCCGAGTTCGTCTACCTCCAGGATGTCTTCATGACACGCATGAACACCATCTTCAAATTCTACTTCCAGGCCTGGGTTCTGTGGTCGTTGGCGGGAGCCTGGCAGCTCACAACGTGGCTTCAACCGATCAGGAGTACGATGAAACAGACGGTGGAGCGCCGCATAGCGGCGGCAGTCGCGCTCCTCATGATCGCAGCCGGCTTGATCTACACGGTCTTGGCCGTACCTGCACGCGCCCGGGAACAGGATGTTCCCTGGACCCTCGATGGCGCAGCCTGGCTACAGCACTCTTACCCGGAAGATGCAGCGGCGATCGCCTGGCTCAATGACAACATCGAGAGGACACCCGTCATCGTCGAGGCCCCCGGCGACCAGCACCGCGCCTATGTCTATGAAGGCAGGGTCTCCGCCTTCACCGGGCTCCCCGCGGTCTTGGGTTGGGGAGGCCACCAGCTGCAGTGGCGCGGCAACTATGATGAGTCCGGTGCGCGCGAAGCTGATCTCAGCACCTTGATGACGACGCTGAACCACACAGAGGCGGCGCGGATTCTAGAACGCTACAACGTCGGATACATCTACGTCGGCCCCTTGGAACGTCAACGCTATCCCGAAGTGGCGCTGGCGAAGTTCGCCGAGATGCTCCAGGCCGTCTACGACCAGAATGGCGTCACTATCTACCAGGTTCGGTGATGCCGGCTTTGCTCCATATGACCGCACTCCTCATCGCAAGCGGGACGCGCGACGAAGATCGACGATGGCCCGCCATACGAAGACGATCACAGCTATAATATAGCTATACACCCGATCTTGATGCATGCACTCTTGGGCAGCCGAGTGCTGCCCAGAACGATACATTGAGGTATAGGCAGAACAACCTATGTCAACACTACCCGAGGGATCATCACACCGGCCGGAACGGTTCGCCACCTGGATCGCCACTTATAACTACGCCCGCATCAGAGAGGCGGCCCAGAACGTGGAGCTGCGCCGCAACGTGCTCACGCTTCTAGCCTACGTCCGCGATCACAGGGTCATCGGCACACAATCGACCGGCAACATGCCGCGCAACCACATCCGCGCCGTCACGGCGGGATTCGTCATCCCGCCCGTGCTAGACGAGCAGATTGGTGACCGTGTCTACAAGTTGCGCACCGAGTTTGAGGTGTGGCCCCTCCTTTTCATCCATGGGCTGCTCGAAGTGGCGGAGATTCTGGTGACGCCGAATGGCGCTCGGTGGCAGATCACCGACACAGGCGAGCGCTTCCTGGAGGACGAACCGCTGTTCCAGACACTCTCCCTCTTCTCGACCTGGTGGCATCAAGTCGACTGGCGGTTTGCGACCCGGCATAGTATCGACTTGCCCAGGAACTTCCCGACCGCCACGTTGGCATACTTGCTCTCCCAGCCCGTCGGGAGGTGGATCGATTTCAAAACCTTTGCCACAACGTTAGGTCAGCGCACGGGGTTGTCGAAAGCGCTGCCCCACCCCCTGCACAATGACAGCCAGGATATCGACCATATGCTACTGCTCCATGACATCCACCGGATGGTGACCGACAGACTGATCAGCTTCGGTGTCGCTGAGGGTCACTACAAAGAGGAAATAGCCGGCCTGAGCGCTTTCAAACGGATTGACTCCTTCAAACTCACCTGGCTCGGCAGGGCATTGCTGGAAGGCCTGATGCTTTAGCCGCTAGCCTGTGCCTCTGATAGCTGCTTTCCGTCAGAGCACATGACCAACGACCGTTGTGGGGTGCATTTCATCTTCGGAGAGCAAACGACTGGAGGAGGAAAACGCGCCAAGTGCGTTTTCCTCCTCCAGTCGTTTGCTCTTATGGTCACTTTTGGTACACTGGGTGCCAGGGAAGAAGGAGTGAGATCTAATGAATGACAAGAGCAAGAACTATAATGATGCGACCCCACTTAGCGACAGAGAGCTGGACGTGCTGGCGACGGATTTCATCCGCACGGCCGTAGTTGAGGATATCACGTCCGGACGCTTTGACCGCAGAGTACACACGCGCTTCCCACCTGAGCCCAACGGCTATCTACACATCGGCCACGCCAAGGCGTTAGCGATCAGCGCGGGCATCGCCCGCGACTTCGGGGGCAAATTCAACCTCCGCTTCGATGACACCAACCCTGTGAAGGAAGAAGAGGAATACGTCGACGGCATCATTGCTGATGTGCGCTGGCTCGAACACGATTTCGGCGACGAGATCTTCTACGCCTCGGACTACTTCGAGCAGACCTACCAATGGGCCGAACAGCTCATCGAGCAGGGGCAAGCATATGTTGATGACCTAAGCCCAGATGAAATCCGCGAGCACCGAGGCACCTTGACCTCGCCCGGTACGGATAGCCCTTACCGGAACCGCTCGGTTGAAGAAAACCTCGACCTTTTCCGGCGGATGCGCGCCGGCGAATTCCCGAGGGCCGCTCGCGTGCTCCGCGCGAAGATCGACATGGCCTCACCCAACATCAATCTGCGCGATCCGATTATGTACCGCATCCTCCACCAGACCCACCACCGGCAGGGCGACGCCTGGTGCATCTACCCGATGTACGACTGGGCCCACGGCCTGGGGGACTCAATCGAGGGGATCACCCACTCACTCTGCGACCTGGGCTACCGGGATCACCGTCCACTCTACAACTGGTTTCTGGAACAGCTGGGCATCTACCATCCCCGTCAGATCGAATTCGCGCGGCTCTTTATGACTTACACAGTATTGAGCAAACGCAAGCTTCTCCAATTGGTGCAGGGCGGCTGCGTAAGGGGTTGGGATGATCCTCGTATGCCTACCATCGCCGGCATGCGCCGGCGAGGCTACAGTGCCGATTCGATCAATGACTTCTGCGCCCGCATCGGCATCTCGACAGCGAACAGCGTGGTCGATGTCGCGCTGCTTGAGCACGCTGTCCGCCACGACCTAAACAGGCACAGCCCCCGTGCGATGGCCGTCCTCGACCCCATCAAGATCGTGATTGACAACTATCCCGAAGGCAAGGTGGAGTGGATGGAGATCGATAACCACCCGCAACACCCTGAGATGGGCACACACAGGATCCCATTCTGTCGCGAGATCTTCATCGAACGCAGTGACTTCATGGAGAATCCTCCTCGCAAGTACTACCGCCTGGCACCGGAACGCGAAGTACGCTTGAAGAGCGCCTATCTGGTCACGTACAAGGGGGTCGTCAAAGACAGAGATGACAACGTGGTTGAGATCCACTGCACCTACGATCCGGAGTCTCGCGGCGGCCAGGCCCCCGATGGCCGCCGTGTGCGAGGTACAATCCAGTGGGTCTCTGCTATGCACGCGGTCAATGCTGAGCTCCGGCTTTACGACCGTCTCTTCAGCCGGGAGAATCCCGAGAATGTCGAAGAGAATGAGACCTTCCTCGACAGCCTCAATCCGAGCTCACTGGAGGTCCTGACCTCGTGCAAGGTCGAGCCCAGTCTGGCCGAGACAAAGCCCGGGGACCGCTACCAATTCATGCGCACCGGCTATTTCTGCACGGATCCGGACACCACTGAGGGACATCTAGTCTTCAACCGGACCATTGCCCTGCGGGACACGTGGGCCAAGATCCAGAAGAAACAGTGATCATACCGAGCGAAGGCCCAGCCGTATGAGCACCTCGCTCAAAGGCACACCATAGCTGAAGAGTCCCCCACCCGCATGGGCGGATTCTTCAGCCCACACCGGCCTCAGGAGATGCACATTGGATGACATCGTAGATATCGCGCTACACTTCGTGACAACACCCGCAGAGACCACTGGTACCGGCAGCGGGATAGCCGTCACACCCTATGGGGCCGGCAACATCAATGACACGTACGTAGTGGAACCGGCAGCAGGGCCTCGCTTCATCCTGCAGCGAATCAACCAACGCGTGTTTCCGAAACCGCAGTTGATTATGATCAACCTGCGCACAGTGATGGAACACATCGCGCGTCAGCAGGATCATACGCAAGAAGAACGGCGCTGGGAACTGCCCGACATAGTGCCGGCGCGCGATGGTCAGGATTTCATATTCGATGCCAACGGGGACTTCTGGCGCGCGACCAGCTTCATCGAGGGCGCAAGAACTTGGCCCGAGGTCAAGGACGCCCAACACGCTCGCGAAGCCGGCTACGCTTTAGGAAAGTTCCAACGCCTGATCAGTGATCTCGATGTGTCGCTGCTTCACGACACTCTCCCTGGATTCCACATCATGCCCCGGTACCTTCAACACTATGATGAGGTCCTTGAGCGCTATGGCATCGATCTGAACAGACAGGAGCTGCGCTACGCTGCGGACTTCGTCGCCCAACGCCGCGCCTGGGCGCCTGTGTTGCAGGAGGCGTGCGCGGCAGGCAAGCTGCGCGAGCGTCCTATGCATGGCGATCCCAAGATCGACAACATTATGATCGACGACGAAACGGGCTTGGCGGTCGGCGTCATCGACCTGGACACAGTCAAACCCGGCCTGGTACAGTATGACATCGGCGATTGTCTGCGGACCGGCTGTAATCCTCTTGGCGAGGAAACCAAAGACGTCGATAACGTCACCTTCGAGCTCGACCTTTGCGAGATGATTCTGAAGGGCTATCTGCCGGAGGTCAGCCCGTTTTACACCGCCGCAGACTACAGCTATCTTTACGACTCGCTGCGCGTCCTGGCCTTTGAGCAGGGATTGCGCTTCTTCACGGACTACCTTGCGCACAATGTCTACTACAAGGTGAAATATCCCGAGAACAACCTACGCCGAGCACTCACCCAGTTCCACCTTGTGGAACACATCGAAGCTCAAGAAACGCAGATCCGGCAGATGGTCCGCTCGTTGGCCGGGGCGTAACACGCGGGAGCGATCAATGTCACGAACCTCGGTGCCATCGCAGGCACTCCGATGGATATGGCTGGGCCTTCTGGCCCTGGCCATGGGGTCTCGCCTGCTCGGACTCTCCACCACACCGCTGTCGCCGGACGAATCCGGGACGGCGCTCTCTGCATGGGACGCAGTCAATACCGGCGCGTGGCCCGCCACGGCTGATAGCCCACTGCTGCTGACCGGCCAGACCCTTCTCTTTGCGCTCCTGGGACCCAGCGAAGTCGCGGCCCGGCTCCTGCCGGCACTCGCTGGGGTCCTCATTGTGGGGCTGCCCCTGCTCTGGCGCAAGAGTCTGGGAGACCTCGGGGCCTTGGTCGCCGCCGGACTGCTACTGGCCTCCCCTCTGAGCCTCTTCACCGCTCGCAGGGGTGATGGTACAGCACTCGCCGTCCTGGGCGGCGCCCTTATCGTGACCGTCATCCTGCAGACATTGGCCGGCACAGACGGAGACACCCGTGGGAGCGAAGCTATGCTGGCACTGGGACTGATGCTGGGATTGACCGGCGGTCCACCATTCTACGACGTGGCGATCGCCGGCTGTGCGGCTTGCTGGGTGATCCACCGCGCCGCACCCACCGGCAGGACAGCGCTGCGCTGGAAACGCGCGGTCGTGATCGGTATGGGCCTGGGTTTGCTT
>JAGHDT010000243.1 GCA_021159805.1 Anaerolineae bacterium | reverse complement strand
CCGGTCTAGGGGGCGAAGTCCCCGGTCTAGGGGAGGGCGTGGGCGCAGAAGCCCGTTGGTGAGGGCTCTGCCGGGTTATTTTCGGAATAGTCAAGAAATCCGGTTTCCAACTATAAATCGACGACCGTTCTGCGCCAGAACACGGCAACCGCTGACCAGAAACCGGATTTCTCAGCCCTACAAGGAGTTCTCCGACAGCCTGCTAGGTGCTGAGCAGCTCCTTTGCCTTGGCCACGACGTTGGCTGTGGTCAGGCCGTAGGCTTCGGCGAGTACCTTGTACGGCGCTGACGCACCAAACCGGTCGACGCCGATGCTTGCGCCGTCCAAGCCGACATAGCGCTGCCAACCGATGGTGACCCCCGCTTCAACGGAGAGCCGCACTCTGATCGCCTTCGGCAGGACGCTCTCTCGGTAGTCAGCAGGTTGCGCCTCGAACAGCTCCCAGGAAGGCAGGCTGATGACGCGTGCGCCAATGCCGTCGTCTGCCAGGTGTGTCTGAGCTTCCAGGGCCAGGGCGACCTCGGAGCCTGTTGCGATCAGGATGATGTCGATCGCCTCCAGTGGGGAGTCGCTGAGCACATAGCCACCGCGGGGAACACCGTCGGCCGCCGCTCCGGGTGTGGTGACGATGGGTAGCTTCTGCCGTGTCAATGACAGTGCCAGCGGACCCTCCTTCTTCAGTAGCGCTACCTTCCACGCTGCTGTGGTTTCGTTGGCGTCCGCGGGGCGGATGACGGTCATCCCCGGGATCAGGCGCAGGGACATAACCTGTTCGACGGGTTCGTGTGTGGGTCCATCTTCGCCGACGAAGATCGAGTCGTGGGTCCAGACGTAGGTGACGGGGAGTTTCATTAAGCATGCCAGCCGCACGGCCGGGCGCATGAAGTCCGAGAAGATCATGAAGGTGGCGCCGTAGACGCGCAGTCCCGGGTACGTGGCCATACCGTTGAGCAGGCCGCCCATGCCCAACTCGCGGACGCCGAAGTGGAAGTTGCGACCCTCCGGAACGTCCTTCTGGAAAGCCGGATACCCTTTGAGGAAGGTCTTGGTGGAGGGTTCCAGATCGGCAGATCCGCCGATGAGCTCCGGGATCACGGGTGCGAGAGCGTTGAGGACCGTGCCCGAAGCTGCTCGCGTGGCAAGGGGGCCGTCGCTCGGGTCAAAAACCGGCAAGGCATCGGCCCAGTTCGCAGGGAGTTGGCCGGCCAGCAGCCGCTGGAGCTCGGCGCTATCTTCCGGGAAGGTCTCTGTGTAGCGCGCGACCATGTCGTCCCAGGCCGTCTGTGCCTCGGCCCCACGCACGACAAGCGTGCGATATTGCGCAAGTACTTGCTCTGGGACGAAGAAAGATTCCGCATATGGCCAGCCAAGGGCTTCCTTCGTGAGCTTGATCTCCTCCTCGCCCAACGGAGCCCCGTGCGCGTGTGCGTCATCGTGCAGGTTCGGGCTGCCGAAGGCTATGTGAGTGTGGCAGATGATCAGGTGGGGCCGCCCGGCGGCGTCTTGGGCTGTCTCGATGGCTCTTGCGATGGCCGGGAGATCGTGCCCGTCCACTTCCTGCACGTGCCAGTTATAGGCGCGGAAACGTGCAGGCACGTCCTCCGTGAACGTCAGATTCGTTGAGCCCTCGATGGAAATCTCGTTGTCATCGTAGAGGTAGATCAAGTTGTCGAGTCCCAGATGGCCGGCCAAAGAGCCAGCTTCGTGTGTGGCTCCTTCCATCATCTCACCGTCGGAGACGATGGCGTAGATCGTGTGGTCGAAGATGGGGTAACCGGGCTTGTTGAAGCGCGCAGCCAGATGCTTGGCGGCAATCGCCATGCCCACGCCATTGGCAAACCCCTGTCCCAGCGGCCCTGTGGTGGTCTCTATGCCAAGCTCGGGATCGTACTCGGGGTGTCCGGGTGTCTTGCTGCCGAACCGGCGGAAGTGCTGGAGATCCTCCAGCGTCATGGGGTAGCCCGTGAGGTAGAGGAGGCTGTAGAGCAACATGGAGCCGTGTCCGGCAGAGAGGATGAACCGATCGCGGTTAGGCCATAGTGGATCGCTCGGGTTAGCCTTGAGATAGCGGTTCCAGAGCGTGTAGGCGACGTCGGCCATGCCCATGGGCATACCAGGGTGGCCGGAGTTGGCCTTCTGCACCCCCTCCACCGCCAGAATGCGGAGGGCGTTGACACACAATTGATCGAGATCAGGCTGGGTCATTCGGATTCTCCTTGTGGAACTGGTTCGCGCATCAAGAGAGCAGATGTGGTTCTCGGTTGCCTGTCGAGACGTCCGCAGTAGCACGAGCTGCGCGGGTCTCCTTCGCACGTTTGTCGTTCAGCGGTCAGGATGAACAGCCCTTATTGTAGCTTGAGTTGTGCTGGTGTCTACCCCGGATTGCTCCGACGTATCGTTCTGAGCGTGGCTGCACTGAGTGAAGGTGTCCACGCGGTGTGGGGGCGAAGGATTCAGCGCTAGCGGAGCGCATGTGGGGCGGACGGTTGGGGCGGAAGACGTCGCGCCGCAAGCGGCGTCACCGGCACGTCTGTACGAGAGGGTTGTGGTGGGGAGCAGGCAAGCAGAGGCGGAGCGTCCGGCAGTTCTGGCTGCCGGACGCGGATTGGTCACAAGCACCGGCCAGGTGGCTCGGTCTGAAGCAAGGCTGTGGGATCGATCAGTCGAGATATAGCACAAAGGCCCAGCCTTCTCCGTGTGCCGTGGCTCCGTTCTCGGCCGGCAAGACGAACTCGCGAGTATGTGTGCCGGTCCAGGGGTACTCGGCGGTGAAGGCGTCGCATGTCACGGTGACCAGCTGTTCTCCATCCATCGTGACTGCCATCTCGAGCGAGGCGTTCTGGCCGGTGTCGAGACAGCTGCCGTCCAGGGTCATGTCGGCGTCGAATTGGACGTCGAAACTGCCCCAGTCTGCGGCGAGCGTGTCTTG
>JAGHDT010000546.1 GCA_021159805.1 Anaerolineae bacterium | reverse complement strand
GGGCCCCAGGGGCGTGGGCTAGGACGCGGGCGCTTTGATCTTCGAGCTGGCCGGTGATTGTTTTCGGATGACCGGCCGGTCAGACACAAGAGGGGAAACACCAGCGACGGAGATACCGAGATACCTGGCCGGATACGAGTCCACCTACGCTACAGTGCCCAGGGCGGCTGCCCTGGAATGGTTCGGGGACGCCAAGAAGGGTGATGGGAGCGTGCCTAAAAGGACGCTACGATGGTGCGTGAGGTAGGGCCGCGCCTGCGCGCAAGCGTAGCAACCTGACCAAGACGCAGGCATCTCGGGTGTCGCCGTGGTAGAGTTGACCCCGTGGATCGTCTTTCGGGATGGCAGGTAGGCTGCGCGATGGGTCAGCGACGCGGAAGACGTGGCACCGCCACATCTGTATCACGGCGGGGAGCGACACGAGGGCGTATGTCAGGCGCCGCACGGTCGGTGGCGACCAGATGTGTGCGCTCTGGTTGCCCGATTCCCGGATGTCCACGAGGTGACCAACATAGGTGCTATTCGCTATCTCAACTGCTTCATCTGTAGTGCCCGTGTGCCCTCGAGCTGGCGCACCGGGATGCTCTCTTTGCTAGTGGAGACCCGGCAGGGGCTTGTGCTGGTGGACACCGGGCCGGGGCTTGAGGACTACGACCGCAAGCCGGGCATCATCCGCATATTCCCGCTTGTCACGAAGGTGCCGCTGGATCCTGGGGAGACCGCTGTTCGCCACATCACGCGCCTGGGCTACCGGCCCGAGGACGTGCGCCACATCGTGTTGACGCATGTGCATTTTGATCATTGCGGTGGCCTGCCGGATTTCCCGCAGTCCACCGTTCACGTGCACCGGCGCGAGTACGAGGCGTTTATGGACCGGCCACGTTGTTGGTCTGACTTGGCTTATGTTCGCCGTCACGTTGCCCACGATCCTGAACTGGTGCTGTGTGATGAAGCCCACGAGAGCTGGTTTGGTTTTCCGGCGATTCGCTTGCCCTTTGAGCTGGATCTGTGGCTGGTGCCGCTGTTCGGGCACACCCGCGGTCACTGTGGCGTTGCCGTTGAAGCCGGGGCCGGTCGGCTGTTCCACGTGGGCGACGCAGCACCGACGGGATTTGGCGTAAGCGTGCCGGCATGGTTTGCCCGGCTTGTGTTGGGCCCGCACGTGCCACGTCTTCTGGCATTCAGAGCCGCACATCCTGAGGTCCGCATGATCACCGGGCATATGCCGTTGGACCTCTTTGAGGAGGAGGCAGCGTGAATCATCGAGAACACGATGGGCATTCTGATGATAATCATGCCCGATCATCGACCCGGCCCTCGGGCTTGATCATTGTGATATTGGGTGCTCCCGGCACAGGGAAGACCACCACTCTTCGTGCTCTGAGCGCTAGACTTGGCTGTCCTAAGTTCGAGCTGTCCTGGATGCCCGAGTTTTCGATGCGAGATGGGGAGCGGATTGACTATGAGGAAGATGAGGCGATTGCCGTCGATGCTCTGGTCCAGGTCGCCAAGACTTACGTTCGCCACGGGCACCGGCATGTCCTGCTCTCAGACTTCAGATTGGCTACATTGGCACGCGTCAGGGAACTGTTGACCGATGTCCCGCATCTGTTCGTCGTACTGCATAGCTCTGATGAGGCGGCGCTGACGTCCCGTGTCCTTGATGAGAGCCGCTCCAGCGGCTATCGGGATACGGCCGAGGCCGTTGCTCTGAATGCACAGTATCCCCATCTGGGATTGCCTGGTTCACTTCTGATTGATACGGGACGGGCCTCGGTGGAGGAAGTTGTGGAGATCATCGTTAAGCACCTTCAGGCTCACCCAAACTGAAGCCGCTGAGACGCACTTGCTCAACTGGAGGTCCAACGTGACGCCACTCACAACAGAGAGACTCGAGATCCGAAACTTCAGCGTCGATGATGCGCCGGCGCTGCGGGAGATCATCCTGCAATACCAGGCTTCGGAGCATGCGGCCTACGATCACGTGTGGCCGACTTCCGTTGATGAGATCAGGGATGTTGCAGAGTGGTTTGCCAGTGGGGATGCGTTCCTGACTGTTTGCCTGAGGGCGAGCGGTCAGATGATAGGGTACGTGGCGCTGAATCCGGTAGAGGGAAGGGACCACCAAAGTCGTGGCTTTGCCCAAGTCTGCGACCTCGGTTACTGCTTCAACTTCGACCATCACGGCAGAGGTTACGCGACGGAGGCGTGCCAGGCTGTCATCGGGCGCGCTTTCGACGAATTGGGTGCCGACAGGGTGACCGCCGGCACTGCTGCTGCAAACGCACCCTCCTGCAGTCTTCTGGCTCGACTCGGCTTCAGGCGCTTGGAGGAGCGCACAGCCTCCTTCCGCTCTGCGGCAGACGGGACGCCGATTGAGTTTCTCGCCTATTCTTTCGCTCTGGATCGTGCGGACTGGATCGGTGCGTCCACCCCATACTGAGTGAGGCAAGCCCAAGGGCTGGTGTCTTGGGCTTGCCGGTGACGCTCAAGGCCGTCTATCTCGAAAATGGACCCCGTTTGGCGACGCACAGGGATCATCGCGGTTCGCGGAAGGCCCTAAAGCCTACCGAAAGCCTTTAGGCCCGGTGCGCGCGCAAGCACTTCCATACGTGCGCGGTGTGCGCGAGCGAGCATAAGTCTATTCGCTGATCGCGCTGTAGGTGAGCAAGCGCATACCCTCAGCGTTGAGGATCGTCAATGTATCCCGGTCGATGTCGTACATAGCCGCGGTTGCCAATGCTACCAGGTAATCCATCTCCTGGTCCATAACACCCTCCGGCTCCATACAGTACATCTCGGTGTTGGCTACTGGCCCCATCTCGATGTGCGGCCCATCGAGCGTATAGGAGGCGAAGTAGCCGTTGCACCCGGCGGAGCCCTCGATCTGCCCGTCGGTCAGGGTCGCCGTGATCTCAGTATCCAGGATCAGGCTGCTGATCGCGTTGCCCGTGTTGTAGCCCGTGAGATGCCATACGGTGCCCTCCAGAGCTGCCTGCTTGGCTGGGCTGAAGACGAGCACAGCGTCCCCGTCTGCATCCGTGAGGACAAGGTCGTCCGCATCTATGCGATAGCCGGCCACCGTGCCCAGCGCTTCGAAGTACTGGCCCTCGTGCTCCATATCGGGGCACGCCATCATCGTCGATCCCAGCATACCAAATGACAGCGTAGCGCCATCCTGTTCATAGGGGCCGAAGAACCGGTTGCAGAATGCAATCCCGCTGATCTGCTCCGTGGCGAAGTCGAGGGATGCTTCTGCAAGTGCCGTTACTGCCTCGCCGTTCATCTTGATCAACGTCCACGTCGTGTCGACCAGGTCAATGCCGGTTGCAGTTGTGTCGTCATCTGTGCCACTCAGAACCGTTCCCAGTGGCGTGCATCCGGCGATCAGGGCAGAGAGCGTGAGAGTCAGCATCCACAACACGAATCCTTTGTGCAACTTCATGTCCGATCCATCTCCTTTGGTCTGTTTATGTGTTCACTTACGGCTGTATGACGCACGTGGGCAGTGGTTTGTTCCATCAAGAAGGACGATCTTCATCGGGGCGTCAGAATCCCGATCAGCTGTATGGAAGCGTAAAACGGACGAGTGTCGGCGGCGAATGCTGTTGAAGTCTACTCGTGGTTGATCCATGGG
>JAGHDT010000461.1 GCA_021159805.1 Anaerolineae bacterium | reverse complement strand
TCCCAGCATCCCCGCCCCGCCCAGCGCAATCACCAGCTCCTCGCTGGAGATGCCGTTAGCCATCGAGCCTCCCATGTAGGCAGCCTCAAGACCATAGGTCGCCAGGAAGGCCGGATCTCCCAGGGAGCGTCGTGTCACACCATGCCCAGTAGCCACAACGGACAGGCCACCCTTGTCGGCTGGGGCAAGCTCCCCGGCGTTCGTCACACCCACGCTGTGCCCGTTCTGAACGACAAAAAGCGGTCCGTCCAGTCGTCTGAGGCAGGCCAGCACATCATCAGGCTCATAGGCAATGGACGCAGAAGGGCCCTGCCAGCCCAGCCCAGGCGCGCCAAGATGGCTCCCCGCTCGGTTATCAAAATCGATCATAGGCTCTCACACTTCCAATTTCACTGCTGAGTAAGACTGACGGCCACACCGTTAATCTGGTAAATCCGCACGTCATCCTTCCATACACTGGCGTCACCGAACAAGGTCACACCCGTAGCATCGACACGCACATCAGTGAGCTGCACCGCCACTCGCCACTGCCGGTCCTCCGGCGTGATCTGGCCGCGATACTTCCACACCATCTCGTGGTCCACAATCTGGCGCGTGACACCACCTGAGACCTTTGGGTACCGCCACCGCGCGTACCCCACCATCGCCTGGAAGGCAGCTTCGACACCCAGAGAGCCCGGCATAACCGGGTCCTGGTAGAAGTGTGCCTGGAAGAACCAGTCCGATGGCGAGATCCGCCCCTCAGTAGAGAGGTTAGCGCACCCACTCTGACCCGCAGGCTCGGAAACCCGCACCTCCGTAACCTGTTGCAGCTGCACCGGCACCCTCCTGCGATCCACCGACAGGTGCGTGGCCCCCTCCGCGGCGGCCGGCTCTTGGCCGACCGGCCCCAACCCAGATTGCCGAGCCAGCGACTTCTTGGAAAAATACCCGAAAGAAGACCATCCTTCGTAAAAAATCGTGCCCTCGCACGACAGCGTGAACTCGTACGTCTGGATGATTGCGCCCTGGCCGCGGGTCGAGGAGAGCAGCTGCACCTCGTCGCACACAAGCTTGCCACGCAGATCCAGGTCAGCCAGGATCCGTCCGCGCCCGTCCAGATTGCGGAAATAGAGATCAGCATCCGGATCCAGGAACGACGATCGCAGGTAGGCCGAAAGAAAGCCGCACGGCTGCAGCGCCATCTCCATCAACACGATATTGGGCGGCAGTCCCGGGTACCCAGCGCCCTCGTAGAACCAGGCATCTGCGGGTATGTCAAACTCACTCCAGAGTGTGGCGGGCGGAGCTACGGTTCCCGGCTCCCCCTCGACCTCCATCACTCGGCTCATCATCAGTAGTTCACCGTTGGGGATTCTGGACAGGCGTCGCCCTCGATAGATCTCAAAGTCAGGCCCGAAGCACGCCGTGACGTCGCCGGAGGCAAACTCGCGGACAGCCCCCTCATCGAAGAGAGATGTAGAGGGTTGAGACGTGTGAACGTTGGAACGTTGGAACGCTGGAGTAGACACCGTGAGAACTTCTGCCGTCTCTTCTGAGGCGTGGGTCCCTGCGAGAAGCCGTCTACCGGCAGCGATCTGCAGGCCAATCAGCGAGCCGGCCCGGAGCTGAGCGTCAGTGCGTGTCTGAAGGAAGGCATTGTGCACCTGAGCGGCGCCCTGCCGGTACGGCAACAGGTGACCTGTGTACAGATCAATCAGCCCCTTGGACGGCGACACGCCCTCAGCCGACCCAGTAGGGGCACGTCTGAGACGTGCCCCTACACCCGCAATCGGAGCCCTCTCGCGAACCGGGATCGGGACGGCAGAGACCTGCGTAACCATCGCCGGCGCCGGCACCAGGGGCTCGGGGGCTCGGGAAACCGGCCTGCTGGGGAGCGTGGCGGCCTGCTCTCTGGGCTTCGCCGTGATCTGCAGCGGCTGGCGGAACGGCTGGGTATGGAGCACCGATAGATCCACCGGCACCCGGTGCGCCACGAGCGCCGCCAGGGCACGGATCACCCCGTCCAGATCATCTCCCGGAGATGGGTTAAGCGCTATGCTTATGTGGGGCTTACCACGGAGAATACGTCTGATCCGCCGGGTACACGTGGCCAGGGGCCCCAGCTCCACAAAGATGCGGGCGCCCTCATCATAAACGTGCGACACCAACCTGGGAAAGTCCACCGGCTGGCAGCACATCGTGGCCAGCGCGTCAGCCAACCCGGCCTCATCCAACTCAAGCTTATCGTAAGTCGCTGTCGAGTAGAAAGCCATATCGGGCCGCGCGGCCACAGGATGTGTGTAGAGATCGACCAGCGCATCATACGCCCCGTGGATAGCCTCGTTGTGAATAGCGACGCTCGCAGGTACCGGCAGAGCGTGACAGTCCAGGGCAGCAATCACGCGGCGGCATCCGGCCTCATCGCCGGCGATGACCACTTCGTTGACCAGGTTTATGAAGGTCACAAAGACCTTGGGTTCCTCAGCCACCGTCTTTTGCACCCGGTCGACCTTGGCTTTGAGCAAATAGGTCGTCCAATTGACATCCTCTTCAGGCTCCAGCCCCCAGTATGCCTTCACCGTGGTCCGCGGGCCGGAGATCATCGTCGAGAAGAGCGGCGATGTGTGCAGGGCGCGCCCGCCGGCATCGACATCTCGCCACACACCGGTGGCCCAGAACATAGTCCCCTCTCCCATGCTGTAGCCCATTGCCGCGCGAGGGGCCACGCCAAACAGCTCCTGCAGAATCAAGGTGTGAGTGATCGCCACCGAGGATCCCGACCCACTCATCGCCACCGGGTTGTCTTGAAGGCTCACCAAGCACGCAGCCAGATCCTCCTTGGTCAGCAGCCTACGACTGCGGGGATAGAGCCACCCCTCAGCAAGCAGCAAGCCCAGATGGGGGGTGAGTTCAGCGAGGCGCTCATGTAGCCACGGGAAATGCTGGAAAAGATCGCGCCCCACGCCGATGTAGGAGTTAAAGACCCCTGGGTACACAAAGGTGACACCGTGCTCGCCGAGAGGCATCGCTGTGAAGCGGCTGCCACGGGGCGTCTGCCACTCTTTCCCCATATCGAATGCCCGAGCCACTCCCTCGACAGCAAAGCCAAGCTCCTTGAGGAGTTCCTCCCGGTCCCGCCCCACGATGGACAGCGCGTAGTGCGCATCGTCACCAGCGCCCGCCGTCTCGCAGGCAGCCGCGGATAGGGTTGCCACAGATGTGGCCGTCTCTTCGAGCTGGGCTTGCGCCATCTCCACGCCGGCAAGTAACGCATCTCGACTGTTACCGACGACAGGGAGGAGATAGGAACGACGCGCAGACAGGTCGGGGCGGAAGGCCGGAGCCGGCTGACGCACCAGCGGCTCAGAAAGGAAGACATGTCCCATCCCTCCGGCGGTTGGAAATGCCACGTGCGCAATGCGTCGATCCTCGGCGCCGTCGGAGAACCAGGGGCGCGCCTCCGAAACTGTGTAGAAGGACGTGCCGCGCCAAGCAACATCACGGTCAAATTCCAGCGCCGTCAGCGGCGCCGTTGCCGGCAGCACCGGTTCCGCCGGCAGCGTCGGCACCAGCATCCGCCAGTGCACACAGAGCGCAGCCTTGATCAGGGCAATCATCGCCGCACCAGGCCTATCGCCGGCATCCAGGCTGCCCACTGCACACGTAAGCTCGGAGGTGCCCGTGCTGTAAGCTCGGACGAGCGCGTCGGCAGGAGGCCAGCGGGTCGTCTCAAGATAGCCGACGTCGTCGAACGCGAGATGGGCCGCCTCTATGGCCCGACGCAGCACGATACCGTTGTCGGATTTGGGCTCTGTTGTAACGGACTCGACCACGGCATAGGCCTGTGCAAGGAACGCAGCGTTCCCAAGCTCAGGGTCCTCACCGGATACCAGCAAGGCCGCACTCGGGAGCAAGGAGCGCGGGAGCGCCGCGCTCCTTGCTCCCACGCTCACAATCAGCGCCAGATCGACGGAGTCCTCGGCTAACCAGCGTGAGACCAGCGCAAACGCCCCCACCAGGTCGTCGGCGGCCACACCGGCGGTGGGACCACCCTTCACACTCCCGCCGATCTCGCCTGCCACGCCCTGGGCGAGCGCCACGGGCTGCTCATCACCGCACACCACGGTGCCGACACGCAGATCTTGCCCCATATCCGGTAGGTGCTGCGCCACCAGCCTGACGGCGAGCTGCTCCGGTGCCATCTGGGCACCGGACGTCTCGTTCAGGCCTCGCTCACCGGCATAGATGGTGCGCTCGAATGCGTCGAGATCGCCGTCACCGACAGAACAGGCCATCCCCACAATGCATAGTTTCGCCATGGCTCCCCCTAGCGCGCCGGGGCCCTGAACGCGTTAGTGTCGCCGAACGCGTTAGCGTTCGCAGACGCCCTGGCGTTCGCAGGTTCCAACCGGTTTTGCAGGAAGAGCTGGTTCAGGCGCTCGCTCAACGTGATCTCGGCGCCCCGGACTTCCATGCAAAGACGGCCCGTCTCATCAACCGTGGACACGTCAGCGACCAGGCTTCGCGCCGTGCACGAGCGCACGTGCATCGTGGCATAGGTCACCACACCAAATCGGATTGGCTGGTAGATGATGCCTTCCTTGATCTGCAGGGGCAGACCAGCATGTCCGACATACCGGTGCGCCCAGACCAGCAGACTCTGCAGCTGCGCATCCACGGCGAAGGGATTGAAAGTCTGAACGGGGAACTGGCCCTGTAGCTCACGGGAGAGAGATGGCTGACGACAGCGCATGATCAGCCCGTGTTCGTTGATATCCAGGATGGACTCAATGCCCTGGAGACTGGGACCGTGGAACAGAACGGCATCGCGGTAGAGAGCGGCGCCGTCACTCGCATCGGACCCGGCAACGGGCACAGACGCAAATACAGCAGGCCAGGGCGCCCCCAACGTCACCCGCGCACGGTAGTGATAGCGTGGGCGTCCCTGCCGAGTCTGGCTTGAGATGAGCGCGTCAAAGACCACCTTCTCGCCATCTGCATCCGGGTGAGCGTCGAGTTCCAGAATGTACACATCCGCAAGATCGCCGTCGAAGACGATCCCCTTCAGAGCTTGATAGTCGTCAATCCTCCGGCACCGGTAGCCCGGGCTGAGCTGTTCACAGGCATTAACCATCCAGCTGACCGCACACACGGTGGGCAGTACAGCTGAGCCACCGATCACGTGGTCCCGAAGGAAGGGATTCGCCTCCAGTGTCAAACGCCGGCGGATGCGGGAGGAGCGTTGGAACGTTGGAACGTTGGAACGTTGGAACGTTGGGGCCGGGACGCCGACCGTACCGGGTGGGGGGAGCATGGCGCCGCCGGCCACGACCTGATTGACGGTCGCATCAAATCCGGGTAACGAGTCACTGAGCAGATCTGCCAACAACGCCGTGCCCACATTGATGGGGATCACGTCTACGTTGCGGGCGGCAAGTTGTTCCCGGAGCGCCGGTGTCACCATACCGCCGTCCCACGGCCCCCAATCCACGGCCAGGACTCGACAGTGCGGGGCCTGACGTCGGACCCAATACGCGGCCTTGTTCAGGATCTCGTTGGCCACTGCATAGTCTGCCTGGCCCACGTTGCCGTAGAACCCCGCCACGGATGAGAAGAGCACGAGCATATCCAGCTGCTCCGCGGGCACACACGCCAGCAGGTTCAGCAGTCCGTCAACCTTGACCGAGACAACCCGGTCGAAGTCCGAAACAGCCTTGTCCCGCACAAGCTTGTCCGCCAACAGACCAGCGCCGTGAAGGATACCGGTGACGGCACCGAAGCGCGGCTCTGCGGCCGCAATGGCGGCTCGGAGGTCATCGATGTTGGTGACGTCGGTCGTGATGTACATAGCTTCGCCACCGGCCTCGTCCACCGCGTGCAGCGTAGTCGCGATCTCGCGGCGCGAGAGAACCTGGCGCACCATCGACTTCAGCACGCGCGGCGTCGGTCGTTCACCAATCAACATAAGATGCGCCATCGCACCCTGCATGAGATCGGCCTCACTGCCCTTTCCCGCGGCCCACTCCGGCTCGGGCTCCTCACCAAACTGCGATCGTCCGATGAGGATGAACTTCGACCGGAATCGGCGCGCCAGTGCAATCACGCACTGCGCGGTGATCCCCTTCGCTCCCCCACTGACCAGGAAAACAGTCTCGGCTGTTGGCCGGTCACTATGCGCCATGCCTACTCTCCTCCAGGGCTGGAGCGAGCTGACGGGCACCAGCCTCAAGCGTCATCCGCCCGCGGTGCCCCCAACCCACTTCCGCGACCAGCCGGTTGGGATCGTAGATCTCCCCAAGCAGGAGCTCCGCGGCCCGATCCGGCTCCAACTCGGGCGCCAGGTCGACAGCCCGGCAGGCCACCGTTGGCCACTCCAGACGCACCGTCTTGGTCAGCCCGGCCAAACCACCCGCAGCCAGACCCCGCGCTCCGCCCGGAAGTTGCCCGGTCGTGCCCAACGCGCCGTCCATCCGCGTGACTGTGAAAAAGCCGGCCCAACCTGCGCCGGCAGCAGCAGCCAAGTCCGACCCGAGATGCTTCGCCAGGATGAAGGGACGTCGTATGGCATCCGCCACACCCGCGTGAGGCACGTCACTGACCTCGAGCTCACCGGCCGACTGCCCATGCAGGTAGATGAAAGCCCCAACTGGGCCGTGCGCATCCCGCAGCGCCGATAGTGCAGCGCTTATGGCAGATTCATCGCCGGAAGCCAGTGTGACAATAGGAAAGTTCGCCGGCAAGGCCCGGTCACCATACGCGCACACCGTACCAGGAAAGCGCAGCAGTACCACGGGCCATCCGGCATCGCGAAGCCGTAGTACCAGAG
>JAGHDT010000058.1 GCA_021159805.1 Anaerolineae bacterium | reverse complement strand
GCTGCTCACCGCCTTCGGGCTGACGCGGTCGGACTTGGACGACGAGGCGAAGGTTGCTGACGCCGTGCGGGAGCTCGGAGGGCGGATGCCCACGTACGTCACGCTCAAGGATGTGAAGAAGCGCTGGGGGCACGGCCAGGAGGATGTCTTCCCGGTGGCGCAGTTCGAGAAGCTGTGGGGGGACATGACAGCGCTGTCGGAGATGGCGTGCCAGTTTGTGGTGGTGCCGCGCGTGCGTGGGCAGCAGCTCAAGGAGCAGGCGCAGCTCGACGGCTGGCTGCGGGACGGCTCAGCCGCCGCCGTTGAGGCGCTGTGTGCGTGGGAGTGAAGCGCCGGGCATATTTCATCTTTGGGGCAATAGCCGGATAGCAATCTGTGTAATCCGGTGCCAGTCAGCGCGCTGAACGTGTATGCCAGTATGGGCACAGCGTGGCCTTGAGGGCTGACAAGGCGCCCTCCGCGGTAAGTCGATCGTATTCTGCTTCCCAGGATCCTGAGTGCGCAGCTGCTGCTATGAACACCGCAGATCCAGTAGGCGCAAAGATGCGGGCGAGACGCCCGCGGTCCCAGCAGATCTCCTGTGTCTTATTCCTCAGGTACGAGGCCGCGGGCGAGGTAGACCTCGGCAGCTTCGCGGATCAGGGCGGCGGTGAGTGGGGCGTCCAGCGTCTGCTCCAGCCGCGTCGCCAGGGCGATGAGGGCGCGATACGATGTCCGTCCCGGGCGGAGCGCGTTGTAGATTGCCAGTACTTCCTCGTTGGAGACGCGCGTGAGCTCGGCGGCGCGGCGCAGGTTTTGGCCTTGTGCGACGTAACTTGCTTCTTCAGCAGCTTGGGCCTGGTATTGCAGTGTCTCGGCACTGATGCGGAAATCGGCCTCGCTGAGCTTGCCCTGGAGGATCGCCTCCATCGTCAGCTCTCCAAGGCGTTTGCCCGTCTGAGTGGTGACCCTGTCGTGATCTGGGGTTTGTGATTTGCCGTTTGTGGTCTCTGGTTTGCTCATCCTGCGCCTACTCCCCAAATCTGTTCTCGATCACGGCCCCCCGACTGGCGGAGGTCGCAAGGCGGCTGTAGAGCGCCAGGTAGCCGCGTTTGAACTTGGGTGCGCGGGGCTTCCATTTGGACAGCCGTTCGGCGATCTCCTCATCGGAGACGTGCAAGTGCAGGCTCCGGTTGGGAACGTCGATAGTGATGGTGTCGCCATCCTCAACAATGGCCAGCGGACCACCCTCGGCGGCCTCAGGTGAGACGTGGCCGACAAAGCAGCCGTTGTTAGTACCCGAGAAACGACCATCGGTGACGACCGCGGTGCTGAGGGCCAGCCCTCGTCCGTAGAGGAGTTTCATCGCGGTGTACATCTCGCGCATCCCCGGGCCGCCCTTGGGGCCTTCGTAGCGGATCACGACGACCTCACCCTCCTGGACGTGGCCCTCGAGAATCGCCGTGTTGGCCGTTTCCTCGGAGTCGAAGCAACGGGCCTTGCCGGTGAAGGTGTGCATCTCCGGGACGATGGCCGCGGGTTTGGTGATGCCGGTGTCCGGCGCCAGGTTCCCCTTGAGGATCGCGAGCCCGCCGCTGGCGCCCCACGGTTCCTCAAAGGAGCGGATGACCGTGCCTTCGGGTTCGGGGGCATCGGCGGCATTCTCACCCATCGTACGTCCGTTGACGGTCAGGGCGTCTCGGTGGATCAGGGACAGCAGCTGCTTCATCACGGCGGGCACGCCGCCGGCACTGTGGAAGTCGGGCACATTGGGGGCCGCTGCCGGGAAGATGCGGGCGATATGCGGCGTGGTGCTGCACAGCGTTTCGAACTCGTCCATGGTGATATCGCACTCTGCCTCGTAAGCGATGGCCGGGAAGTGCAGGGCGACATTGGTGGAGCCGCCGATGGCGGTGCTCAGCCGGATCGCGTTCTCTATGCTCTTGCGGTTGATGATGTCGCGTGCCGTCACGCCTTCGTGGACCATCTCGACAATCCGGCGGCCCGAGGCCTGCGCGGAGCGCAGACGGTCGGCGTGTGTGGCCGGGATGGTGGCGCTGCCCGGCAGGCACATCCCCAGGGCCTCGGCGACGCTGCACATAGTGTTGGCGGTGCCCAGGAAGGCGCAGGAGCCGCAGGTCGGCGTGGCGGTGTTCTCCAGCCACAGGTAGGTTGCCTCATCTATCTTGCCAGCCTTGAGCATGCCCAGGCCCTCGGTGAGGGAGGTGGTGTCGGCGGCGCGGCCATCGAACGCACAGCCGCCCTCCATCGGGCCGCCCACGACGATGATCGCCGGGACATCGACACGGGCCGCTGCCATCAGCATGCCCGGGACGATCTTGTCACACGAGCAGAGCAAGACGACGGCGTCCAGCCGGTGCGCCTGCACCATCATCTCGACGTCGTTGGCGATCAGGTCGCGGCTGGGCAGGATGTAGTGCATCCCCTCGTGACTCTGCGCGATGCCATCACACGGGGCCATGATGCCGAACTCAACCGGGGTCCCGCCGGACTGCAGGATGCCCTGCTTCACGTAGTCGGAAACCAGGTTGAGGTTATAGTGACCGGGCACCACCCGGTTCCACGAATTTGCCACGCCGATCATCGGGCGCGACAGATCATAGTCGCTGTAGCCCATCGATTTCCACAGGGCTCGGTGCATTGAGAATTCGGGCTGCTTGAGGATGGATTTGCTTCTCCAGGCGGACATGGGATCTCCTTGTTGGGTCGAGTTATGTGATGTGTGTGAGCGAGGTTTCGTCACGATTCACTATTCACGATTCAGGTGCTGTATAGGGGATGGGTGCGTTTCCATAGGATTCCGCATCAGCGGACCGGTAGAGCTCGGCCGGTTCGCGAAGATGACCGGGTTGGGCGGAACGCTGCTGTGAGACCATTCTGATGAGCAGCTGGATGATGCGTGTCAGCAGGCCTGTACGGTGAGTGTAGACATCCTCACCGAGGACGTGGCGGGCCTTGAAGTACCAGTCTCGGCTCTCACGTGCCGAACCGAGCGCATATTCATAGAAGCGCGCTCTGTCTCTTCCTGTGCTACGGGAGTACCCTTCAGCGATGTTGGCGCTGATGGAGCCAAGAGCGCGATACAGCTGATCTGCTACGCTCCATAGCGCGCGCACCGGCGTGAGCTTGCTCACGTCGTGCCAGCCCAGATCGCCGACAAAGAGCGCCAGCCGGTACGCCGTGATCGTCCACACCGCATCAGCCTTCAGCGAGTCAGCAATCGAGGCTTCCCACCGCTCGTAGTTGCTAGGTTCGGTCATCATATTCGCCCTTTTGCACAACCCTGAATCGTGAATGGTGAATCGTGGTATTCAATGAGCGCCCACTCGCGCTGCAATGACTCAAGACTTTTGACTTTTGTCTCGCCCCTGAATCGTGAATTGTGAATCGTGGTCTCCTGTCCCTCCATCAGCGATCCTCACTTC
>JAGHDT010000340.1 GCA_021159805.1 Anaerolineae bacterium | reverse complement strand
GGATATCGTGGAAGTGGGAGAAGAGTGTGCGCTGCCAGTCCTCCGCCACGGTCTCCGCCGGATAGGCGGCTCCGGTTGCTAGACGGTCGATGACAGCCGCGAATTCGGCGTCGGCGAGGCGTGCCTCGGCGACGCGATTGCCGCGCTTGATGAGCGATTGCGTTGTATAGCACCCCGCGAACTCATTGTTTAGCTCGCCCCGGAGTACCGGCAATCCGCCCCCGTTCTCTTCCAGCTTTCTGTAGTACGCCTGCGCGGGCACGAACGACAGCGTCGGGAAGATCGGCCACGTGCTCATCTCGCGCGCGGCGAGCAGATCCCGCCGCGTCGGGCCGCCGCCGTGGTCGCCGACCCCGTACACTAGCATGGCGAAGTCGAGCCCGACCGAAGCCTGCATCGCCGTCATCACCTCGATGACGGTATCGGGCTGGATGGCGCCATTGTAGCCGCGCTTCTGGTCATTGCGCACCAGGATGCGTGCCCCATCCGGCCCCTCCCACCAGAACGCCTCGGGAACGGGTTGTTGCTCAATCCCCGGACGGTGCATGTAGAGATAGCGCACGCCGCCCTGGCGCAGGTAGGTCGGCACCGTCGCTGCGTGGCCGAACGTGTCGGGCGACCAGTCGATCGCCACGTCCTCGGGCTTCAGGCCGAACAGACGCGCCATAGCAGCGCGCGTGTAGAGTACGTGCCGGCATAGCGACTCGCCGCTCACCATGTTCTTGTCGGTCTCCACCCAGTGGCTTGCCGTCACCTCCCAGCGCCCTTGTTTCACATAGCGCGCGATCTGAGGCAGCAGTTCAGGCGCGTACTTCTCGACGATCGCGTAGACGCTCGCCTGGCTCTGTGAAAAATGGAACTCAGGGAACTCCTTGAGCAAGTCGAGCATAGTCCGGAAGGTGTCCAACGTGACGGAGACGGTTTCAGGCCACGACCACATCCAGTTCATGTCGATGTGGGCGTGGCCGACCATATAGAGCGTCTTCGCTTTGGCCGCTCCCGACATCGGCGCGAGGATCGACTCGACACGGGCAACCAGTTTCGGCCAGTCAACCGTCTCGGACGCCGCAGCCTCCGCCGTCGCGGCCCTGGCGCGCTCGATCTGCCCTTGCCACGCCGCGCCACGTTCTGCGTCCGTCGCCGCCAGATGCTCAGCAAACTGGACCTGGGAACGAATTCGTACCCAGGCCGCTTCCCGCCACATCGCGTTCACGCGCACCATCCGTTCTAACTGCATCATCTTCACAATCGGTTTCCTTTCTCCAGCAATGAGGGTGGCTCTATGAATGTCAGCTCTGAATATCAGAGCCATCTGTGCCAAACGCCAGCGTTGTCGTCTTGATCTCGAAAGATCTGCAATCCAACCTTTCCTGTTGGGTCACTCCAGTGAGAAGGCGACCTTCAGATCCTTGATCTCCTGATCCCCGATAGGCACGAACTTCCAGCCGCTGCGAGCCGCGTCGATGAGTGACCGAGCACTGAACTCGGCGACCTCCAGCCTATCGAAGGCGTTGAGCACATCGGTGCCAGCAACCAGGATGCAGTCGTTCTCCGCCAGCAATACGGGGCTGCTCAGGGACACCAGCTGCGCGACCTTCGGAGCGTCCGTGTAGAGCGTCTTGAAGGGGATTGTCGGGACGTCGCGCAGCAGGATGTAGCTCTCGGGGATGGTGCGGGAGTCGAAGCGACTCTCTGAGATCGCGTAGGCTGTGACGTTCGGGCACTGTGCCGTCATCACACAGGCGATGTTGGGGTGCGCTTCGTAGATGGCCTGGTGGAGCTTGACCGAGCGGCTCGGCATCTTGCCGTTCTCACGCGCACCGTTGGACACCAGGACGATGTCGCGAACGGTCAGGCTGCCGCGGTCGACGCCCGTGGGCGTGATGAGGAAGCTGTCCTCGTCCAGCCGAGCTGAGACGACGCCTTCCGTACTGATCATCAGATAGCGGCTGACCGCTCGCCGGACGATCTCCACGATCTGCTGGCGCAGATCCCGTTCACGACTGGAGTGGGTGGCGACGGTAAACTCGGGCAGCACATAGTGACGGTGGTTGAAGAAGTTGAGCTCTGCCTCTGAGAGTGTCTGGATTGCGCCCAGGCCCTCTGCTCTGATCAAGGTACGTGCGCAGAAGTCGAGGGTCTCCAGGCGCTGGAAGGCAGCCAGCAGGCTGTCGCCCCCCGCAACCATCCCATGGTTTTCCAGGATGATGATGTTGTAGCCTTCACCGAAGGTGGTGGCGATGTTCTTGCCGAGCTGTTCGCTACCGGGGAGAGCGTAGGGTGCGAAACCCACCGGTCCGCAGACACGGTTAGCTTGTGGGATGATGCGCGTGTCCGGCGTCCTGCGCAGGATGCTGAATGAGACCAGTGAGGGCGGGTGCGCGTGCACGATAGCACTCAGGTCGGGGCGCTGTTCGTAGATGGCCCGGTGGAAGGGGTATTCCGATGAAGGACGGTGCGGTCCCACGACGGTGCCGTCAGCCGTCACGCACATAATGTCTTTGCCGGTCAGTTTCCCCTTGTCGATGCCGGCCGGCGTGATCCATATCGCGCCCTCGTCGTCCTTGATCGAGAGGTTGCCGCCGGAGAGCGTCGTCATCTCACTGTGATAGACGCGATTCATGGTGTTGACCAATTGGTCGCGTGGGTGCATCAGCTCAAAGTCCATCCTGCTGTCTCCTTTGGTAGGTGGGGCTCTCGCGTTTGGAGTGAGATAGCACACCACCTGTCATCCTGAGTGAGCTAGGCCAGCTACCAGCTCTACAAAGCGCTGAAGCGGGGATCTTGTGCCCCAGGGGTGGATGCTATTGAGGCCTCAGATCCCTCACTATCGCGGCATGTTGAGCAGTTGCGTACCTGACCTGTTCGGGATGACAGATGAGTTTGAAGCGTCGGTCAAACGCGATTG
>JAGHDT010000471.1 GCA_021159805.1 Anaerolineae bacterium | reverse complement strand
CTCTTTGTCCGCACTTTTCTGATGAAGCAGAACAACACTTGGCTGGCCGTCGGCGGCGGTGCTCTAGTTGCTGTCACCTCAGCACTTGTGCTCACGGCTGGTTCAAGCATCTTCAGTGGCCTGTACTGGAATACCGCGACACAGTTTTACCTCCCCACGTTTGGGCCTCTCGCACCGGTTATCGGGGTGCCATACTATCTCCTCCTTGGCTATGTGGCGCACCTCCTGTTACAGGGCTATCGACATGCCCAACAGACTCTCATCCGCAGTCGTATTCAGTACTTGCTCTTGGGTTGGTGTGTGGTGCTGGTCGGGACCCTGGCAAATTTCGTCCCGTCACTCAAAGATTACCCCATTGACCTGATGGCAAATGTGATCAACGCTGTGCTTATCACCTACGCTATCTTCCGCTACCAACTCCTGGACATCAGGCTGGTCATCCGCAAAGGGTTGGCTTACTCCATTCCCACCACCATCATTGCTATCGGCTATTTCGTGGTCATCCTTGTGGTGGAGATACTGTTCCGCGCTTTCGTGGGCTATCAGGTTTTCCTTCTCTCTCTGTTCGTAGCCGCCCTTACTGCTATCGTTGTCCAGCCTCTCCGTGACAGGGCTCAACTCTGGGTTGACCGGCTTTTTTTCCGCGAGAAGTATGACTCCCAACTCATGGTTCAAGAGCTCAGCGAGTTGGCGACGTCTATCCTGGACATCGACAGGCTGACCTCGATCCTGCTGGAGCGTCTCACGACCACCATGCACGTCAAGCGGACGTGTGTCGTGCTGATAGAAGAGGAGACTGCACGGTTTCGCCTGATCGCCGGCAAGGGACAAGCGAGGATGGAACAGGGTCTTATTTTTCGCAGGGACCACCCAGTGGTGCGGTGGCTGGCTGACCACAAAGAGGTGCTCAGCCTCCACGACATCGGTGTGATCCCCCAGTTTACGTCACTGTGGGCTGCGGAGCGCGATGAGCTAGACAGGATTGAGGCTGAGCTATTCATCCCCCTGCTCGCTCGCGGGAAGCTGATCGGCATTCTCATTCTGGGCCCCAAGCTCTCGGAGGCCCCCTATTCACAGGATGAGCAACTCACCCTCAGCACGCTGGCCAACCAGGTCGCTATCGCCATCGAGAATGCTCGGCTCTTCGGAGAAGCGCAAGAAGAAA
Organism: Anaerolineae bacterium; assembly: GCA_021159805.1. Lineage (GTDB taxonomy): Bacteria > Chloroflexota > Anaerolineae > B4-G1 > SLSP01 > PWVB01. The sequence continues at coordinate 2,694 of JAGHDT010000471.1, read as the reverse complement.
TCGCCGAACGTAGGCGGGCGGAAGCGGCGCTGCGAGAGAGCCAGGAGCGGTATCGCAGTCTGTTTGAGGAGTCACCGGTCTCTCTATGGGAGGAGGATTTCTCTGCCGTCAAGAGCTACATCGAGAGCTTGCGTGGTTCGGGGGTCAAAGACCTGCGAGAATACTTTGAGAACCGCCCAGAGGCAGTTGCCCGTTGCGCGGCCTTGGTGAAGGTGGTCAGCGTCAACAAAGCTACCCTGAAGATGTATGAAGCCGACAGCATAGAGAGCTTTCGGGACGGTTTGGGGGTGATCTTCGCTGAAGAGCCCGGGGATGTGTTCAGGGAAGAGCTCATCGCTCTTGGTGACGGCAAAACCAGATTTGAGAATGAGGCTGTTCAACGAACACTGAAGGGCGCTAGGAGAGATATCGACCTCAGATTGTCTGTGGCCCGAGGCTACGAGGAGACGTTGTCCATGGTGTTGGTCTCCACTATGAACATCACCGAGCGCAAGGAACGGGAAGAGATGCTCCGGCGACGTACGGTCCGCTTGGAGATGCTGCGCGAGATTGACGAGGCAATCCTGGAGGCGCGCTCTCTCGATAAGATCATCGAGGTTTCCCTCCGACGTACGCGTGAACTGCTCCACTGCGAGGGCGCCGGCCTGGTCACGCTTGCGGTAGATACCGATCGTATCTCGTTGATCGCACTGGATGCCGAGGAGAAGCTGGAGAGGTCATTCGGCGCACAAGTCGCACCTGAGGAGTCTAGCCGTCGTGATCGCGAATCCCTCCGTTTGCTTCAGGAGGGGAATGTCCTAGTAGTGGGCGATCTGGATGCTGTGCCGTATCCATCGTCGCTGATCCAGAGCCTGCGGGCGTTGGGGTACCGCTCGGCTTTGCTCGCGCCGGTGCTCCAGCGCCAACCACAGTTGGTGGACACGCTGGTTCTGATGGCGAAAGAGCCAGGGGTCTTCGGGGATGACGCGAAGGAGGTCGGGCTTGAGGTGGCGCACTCGTTCGCTCTGGCCATCCGGAATACAGAGATGCGTCGCGAGATCCAAGAGCGCGCCCAGGCGCTGGAGCAGCAGCTGTCACGCGTCAATCTCCTCAACGAGATCACCCACGCAATCGCGGCACGGCACGATCTGGATAGCATCTTGAGAGTCGTGGCCCAGCGATTGGAGGAGGACTTCACAGACCTGGCCTCTATCTGGCTCGGCGACGGCGATGCGCTTGCGCCGGCCGCGGACGGAGGCTGGAGTGAGAGAACCGAGACAAAGGTGAGTCTGTCCAACCGGATGGCCATCCTCTCCGCGTTGCCCGATCTGCGAGTGCTCCAGCAAGGGAGGGTGGTCTATCTAGTCGACTTGGCATCCTTCAGCGTGCCGCCACTCGAGCAAGTTGCGGTGTCCGACAACATGGGCTCGGCTGTGGTCGTCCCCCTGGTCGTGGAAGGCGCGGTGTTGGGTGTTGTCGTCAGTGCGCGACGTGAGCGGGACGCCTTCAGTCGTGCGGAGCGCGACTTCCTGGGCGAATTGGGCGAGCACGTGGCTCTCGCGATCCACCAGGCAAGCCTTCACGAGAACCTGGAAGCCGCCTACAGTGAGTTGCAGGAGACCCAGCGTGCGGTGATGCAGCAAGAACGGCTGAGGGCCCTTGGAGAGATGGCCTCCGGCATTGCCCACGACATCAACAATGCCATCTCGCCTGTCCCCCTCTATACCAGTCTCATAGAGAGGAGGGGGGAACTGGACGAACAGGCCCGGGCCTATCTGCGCACGATCAAGGTCGCGGTCAAAGACGTTGAAGAGACCGTTGGGCGCATGCGGCAGTTCTACCGCGTGCGGGAGGAGGAGGAGCTGCTGCCCGTCGATGTGAATCCGGCAGCTCAACAGGCCATTGAGCTGACCCGCCCACGGTGGCGCGACGTCCCGCAGGAACGGGGAATCACCATCGACCTGCAGACCGACTTCCAGGACGACCTGCCGTCTGTGATGGGCAACGAAGCAGAGATCAGGCAGGCAGTGACCAACCTGATCCTTAACGCGGTGGACGCGATGCCGGAGGGTGGAACCCTCACCCTGCGCACCCGTGCAGGGATTGATGCGCCGGGCAACGTAATCCTCGAGGTGATTGACACGGGCATCGGAATGGGGGAGGAGACACGGGCGCGTGCTTTCGAGCCTTTCTTCCCCACCAAGGGCGCGCGCGGGAGCGGGATGGGACTGGCCACGGTCTACGGCATGACGCAGCGACACGGTGGAGACGTGCAGGTGGAGAGTGCTCTGGGCGAGGGGACTACAATGCGGCTGGTCTTCCCGGTGCAGAAAGCGGTCCGGGAGAGCGTTGTCAAGGAGGCCCCCGCGTCACTGTCGTCTTTGCGCATCCTATGTGTGGACGACGAGCCGCTGTTGCGCGATGCGCTGGAGGCGGTATTGGCGAGCGAAGGGCACACAGTGAAACTGGCCGACGGCGGGCAGACGGGTCTGGAGGCGTTCCGTGCGGCACATCAGAGCGGCGAGCCATTTGACGTGGTGATCACCGATCTGGGGATGCCCCACGTGGATGGACGCACCGTGGCACGGATAGTCAAGGAGGAAGCGCCGGAGACGCCGGTGATCCTGTTGACTGGTTGGGGACGGCGCTTGCTCGCGGAGAATGAGATACCCGCGCACGTGGACTTGGTATTGAGCAAGCCGCCAACCATTGAGT
>JAGHDT010000207.1 GCA_021159805.1 Anaerolineae bacterium | reverse complement strand
TGCCTTCTCCAATCGTCCGCCGGCGCCCGGGCACGCAGCATCGCGTTCGCTCTCGGCATGCCGTCCCCGTCCCCAGGGCTAACACTGTTGCCCAGAACCTCAAGCGCATCTGCCATCCAGAACGGATCAGGCGACCACTTGCTCAACAGATCTCGGTAGTGAGGGATCTGAGGCCGGGGCCCGGAAGCGTCCGTTCTTGCGTCCAAGCCAACCATCGTAACCATACCTGCCGTGGTATAATGCCACTGTTATGTTGAAAGGCATTCGCGATTTCCTGGAACTGATCAAGTTCGAGCATACACTCTTTGCCCTTCCCTTCGCCTACGTCGGCATGATCCTGGCAGCGGGAGGGTGGCCAACGTGGCAGCAGGCGCTCTGGATCACGGTAGCGATGGCCTCCGCCCGCACTGTGGCGATGGCTGCCAATCGCCTTGCCGACCGTCTCATTGACGCCCGAAACCCACGCACCGCCGGCCGGCCACTGGCCAGTGGCAGGGTATCACCCGGTACGGCGTGGGTTGGATCAGTCGTGGCACTAGCGATTCTGCTCCTCGCGGCTTGGCGACTCGGTCCGTTGCCGCTCAAGCTGTTGCCGGCGGCGTTGCTCTTCCTTATCGGCTACGCCTTTGCCAAGCGCGTCACGTGGCTCTCACACTACATCCTTGGCTTCACCGATGGGCTCGCACCCGTGGGCGCGTGGGTGGCGGTGCGGGGATCACTCTTCACGCTGGCGGATCTGCCTGCTTGGCTGCTGCTGGGTGCGGTGACCGTCTGGATTGGCGGCTTTGACCTGATCTATGCCTGCCAGGACGCCGATTTCGACCGCGACAACGACCTCCACGCCATTCCGGCCCGGTTCGGGATCCCAACAGCTTTGCGTCTTTCCGCCATCAGCCATAGTGTCGCGATGGGTTTCCTGATTGCGCTAGGAGTTGTCCATAGCCTGGCCTGGCCCTATGCGCTGGGACTCACTGCTATCGCTGGCTTGCTGCTCACCGAACATCGGTTGGTCACGCCCGACGACTTCTCCAAACTCAATGTCGCGTTTTTCAACGTCAACAGCGTGATCAGTATCACGTTGTTTGTCAGCGTCGCCGCAGCTCTGACAATTGCAGCCGGATAGTGCTATAGTCAGTCATTCGCTCCCTGGAAGCTGTGGTTTGCCGTTTGTGATTTGTGGATTGCCGCCAAAGATCGCATCATTCAAGAGGACAAAACAGACCGATGACAGAATCGACAACTCGTATCACACTCGTGCGCCACGGCCACGTGCACAACCCTGACAACCTGGTCTACGGAAGATTGCCTGGCTTCAGACTCAGCACTACAGGACGTAAACAGGCTGCAGCCGCCGCTGCCCACCTGAGCAAGGCCCATTTGGCAGCACTCTTCTGCAGCCCCCAACTGCGCGCGCAAGAGACAGCCGACAGTCTGCTTCAGTACCATCCGGGCATTGCGCCAACTGACGCACCGCAGCTCGACGAGATTGACTGCTACTTCGAGGGGCAGCCGGTCGAAGAAGTGGAGGCTCGCGGCTGGGATCTCTACACCGGCGTCAGCGACGGACACGAGACACCGGAGGATATCGCGGTGCGGGCGTCCGGTTTCCTCCTGTATGTTCGCCGGCAGTATGCCGGACAACACATTGTTGCTGTCAGCCACGGCGATGTGATCGCGTTCCTCGTCCTGTGGGCGATGAAGCAGGCTATCGAGGTCGCCCAGAAAGGCACCCTGGACCGCTTCGGAATCACGGACAGCTATCCCGCCCCGGCGTCACTGACCACATTGACCTACCGCACATCAGCGCTGAGCGAGATACCGGACCTGTCCTACATCCGTCCCTACGACGACGACCTGGTGCTCGCAACCCTGTCATGAGTAACTGGCACAACAGAGCGAGCCCTAGTTCCGTGGGAGACACATCCCCGAGGATCGGCCCGCTTTGGGCCACCCGGAGAAATCAGAGAGTAACGATGATGCGAAGAGCATGGTTCGTCCTGACCTTGACAGCAGCCGCCCTGGGCCTCACGCTGTCCGGGTGCAGACGTGGCGCCAAGCCGGCGCCACGTCTGCGCGTTGCCGTCCTGCCCATCCTGGACTCCCTGCCCCTCTACGTCGCGGATATGGAGGGGTTCTTTTCCGAGGAAGGCATTGAGATTGAGCTGCTTACGGCAGGCTCAGCAGCCGAGCGGGACCAGCTGCTGCAGGCAGGCCAGGTGGACTCAGTCATCACCGACCTCGTCTCGCTGGCATTGGTCAATCGGGATGAAATCCGGCTGGTGGCCGTCCGCTATGCCATGGTGCCCACAGCTGAGGTCGCCCAGTTCCGCATCTTGGCCGCCCCGAACGCCCACGTGCACTCCCCGTCGGACCTGGCTGGCGCGGCCATTGGCGTGTCGGAAGGCACCGTGATCGAGTATGTGACGGAGCGCCTGCTGGCCGCCGAAGGCCTCGCCCCCGACCAGATCGAGACGCTGGCGGTACCGAAGATCCCAGATCGTATGGCGCTCCTCACAGCAGGCGAACTCACAGCTGCAACGCTGCCGGAGCCGCTCGGGTCGCTGGCACTGCAGCAGGGCGCGCAGCTCGTGATCGATGACACCGCACACCCTGAGGTCAGCTGCAGCATCTTTGCCGTGCGCGCTGACGTATTGACTGATCAGCCCGAAGTCGTGCAGAGCTTCGTGCGTGCGATTAACAGAGCTAGCACCGCCATCAACGGCGACAGGGCAAGCTGGGCCGATCTGCTCTCGGAGAAGGGGATCGTGCCCACACCACTGATCGGCAGCTACACCCTTCCTGACTACCCGGCCCCTGCCGTACCCACGGAAGCCCAGTACTTCGATGTCGCAGCCTGGCTGCGCGAAACAGGGCGCCTCGATGCAGCACCGGCGTAC
>JAGHDT010000257.1 GCA_021159805.1 Anaerolineae bacterium | reverse complement strand
GGATGTCTTGCGTTGGTTGCTACTGCTGCAGTTTTCCAATTTGATGCTCGATGTGCTCCTCGGATACCTCGCTCTGTACTTTGTGGATGTCGCCCAAGTGACTCTCACTCAGACCTCGACCGCGGTGGCTGTCTGGACCGGCGTGGGGCTATTGGGGGATCTCCTCATCATACGTCTGCTTACACATGTCTCGGGGCTGCGGTATCTTCGTGTCAGCGCTGCCGTCGAACTACTGCTATTCTGTGGCTTTCTGTTGATCTCGGCCTTTGCGGGGAAGCTGCTGCTGTTGGCGCTCCTCGGGATTCTTCAACGCCGGCTGGTATTCGATTCTGAAGGCCCAGCTCTACTCATCATTACCGGGACAGAGGGGCGTTGCCGTAGCAGTGAGCAATGCGTTCGGCCTCTTCGGCTCCTTGATCCCGTTGGGCTTGGGGTCTGTCTCGGAGAGTGCGGGTTTGCCCGTGACGATGTGGCTGTTGGGGCTCGGACCGCTGGCGCTCCTGGTTGGATTGCCCCGCGACTCCATCGCTGCCGAGACCGTAGGCCCGTGAAGTAACGTGTATTCAGAGTGGGAGGGCAGACCCCCGATCCCTGACAGCTGCGCGTGGCGAGTGCGTAGCTGCTGCTCTCTACGCCATTCCTGTGGAGACAGTTCGGTTGTCTGGCTTTCGTGCTGAAATCGACTACAATCACCGGCAAGCACAGTCCGGGAGGCGATATGGCGACATCAAAGAGCGGCAAGTCGAAGAGCAAGGCCACCTCGAGCAGCAAGCCGGGGAAGTCCTACAGCAAACCGGCCGGTGGTCATCGGTCGGGCACGTCCCGCAGCAGCTCCACCGGTGGTAGCAGGTCCGGCAAGACGTACAGCAAGTCTTCCGGTGGTAACAAGCCGGATAAGAGCTCCAGCAAACCTGCGAGTGGCAGATGGTTAGGCACGAAATCCGGAACGCGATCGAGCGGCGGGCTGCAGTCGTCGCTTTCCCGGTCTGGGACGTCGAATCCCTCATGGCTCATCATTGGCGCTGTGGTGGCGGTTATCGTTATTATCGCTGTCCTCGTCGTGCTGGGCTTGGGACGTGGCCAAGGCGCGCCTTCCGAACCAGAAGCACCTGCAACAGAAGTAGCTGCGACCGCGGTGATTGCCGACGCAGACGCGGCGGAACATCCGGCATCGGACAGCGCAGCTGATGCGGATGAAGACAATACCAACAATACAGAGAGGAATTCAGATATGCCGAGTGAAGTTGCTGCGCGCAATGGGATGTACAGTGCTCCCCCGTCGATGCAGATTGATACCAGCAAGGTGTACTTTGCGACGTTTGAGACCGAAAAGGGCGATATCGTGGTCGAGTTGTTTGACGATAAGGTGCCTAACACGGTGAACAACTTTGTCTTTCTGGCCCGCGAGGGTTTCTATGACAATACAACGTTCCATCGTGTGATCGCGGATTTCATGGTCCAGGGCGGCGACCCAACGGGTACAGGCTCGGGCGGCCCTGGGTACCGGTTTGCTGACGAGTTCGACCCAAGCCTGACGCACGACGGCCCCGGTGTCCTGTCGATGGCCAATTCCGGCCCTGGTACCAACGGCAGTCAGTTCTTCATCACGTTAGCGGCGACCGCGTGGCTGGATGGTCACCACACGGTCTTTGGCAAGGTGGTTGAAGGCATGGATGTGCTGACGTCCATCTCCCTGCGCGATCCTCAGACGGCGTCGACGCCTGGCGATAGGGTCAAGACGATCTCTATCGAAGAGGGCACGGAGTCCAGACTGCCTACCCCCACACCTGAGGTGCTGGTCAAGCCGGGGACGATTCCGATGCCCGAGGAGCCGTCGGCCCGCAATGGCATGTACCCCGCGCGTCCTGCGATGGTGATCGATCCTGAGAAGACGTACGTAGCTACCCTCAAGACGGACAAGGGCGACATTGTGGTGGATCTTTTTGCCGATAAGGTGCCGGACACCGTCAATAGTTTCGTTTTCCTCGCGCAAGAGGGCTTTTACGACAACACGATGTTCCACCGTGTTATTGCCGACTTTATGGCTCAGGCAGGCGATCCGACCGGGACCGGAACGGGCGGCCCCGGGTACCAGTTTGCCGATGAGTTCGACTCAAGCTTGAAGCACGATGGTCCCGGCGTCCTGTCGATGGCCAATGCCGGGCCCGGCACCAACGGCAGCCAGTTCTTCATCACGTTTGCTGCGACGCCCTGGCTGGATGGTCACCACACGGTTTTCGGCAAGGTGAGCGAGGGGTTGGATGTGCTGATGTCGATCTCGATTCGTGATCCTCAGACAGCCTCTGAACCCGGCGATATGATCAAGACGATTGAGATCACGGAGAAGTAGCGCCAGCAGATAGCTTCGGCTTTCAGCGGTCGGCCGTAGGCAGGTATCAGCAGGGAGCTGCGCATGGTCTCAGCCCCAATCGTGTGCGCCACAGCCGGATATGATCGTAGAGCCGCCAGCCAGTCCTCGTTAGCGAGGACTGGCTGGCGGCTCTTGCTTTCTCGTGACCGCATTGTCTGTGGTTGCTTGATGATGGGTAGGTTCGAGAGAGGAGGGGTGATGATCGACAGAAGATTCAGATGGTGTTTTTCCGTCGTAACCAGCACCTTGGCGATGGCAGCACTCACTAGCTGTGGCGCATCAAGTGTACCGGTGGACACAGAAGTGGCTGCGCAGGAGGTCGCGCCACCGGCTACCGAAGTGTCGGTTGTTGCTGAAGCGGCAACTGCGACAGAGCCTCATGCGGCGACAGAGGTCCCGGAAGCTACGCAACCATCTGGGGCGACCGAGACCCCGGCAGTGTCTGCCGGGGCTGACACCGAAGAGCTAGATGACATAGAGACGTTGGGAGGTATGGTCATGAGACTGACAAGCAGAGCATTTGCGGACGGTGGATTGATGCCACCGCTTTATACGTGTGACGATGAGGATATCTCCCCCCCGCTGGCCTGGGAGGGCCCTCCGGCGGAGACGCAGAGCTTCGCCCTGACCTGTGATGACCCGGATGCCCCGGGGCGCACATGGGTGCACTGGGTGATATACAACATCCCGCCTGACGCGCGGTCGCTGGCTGCCGGCACCCCGGCCGACGCAGTCTTGCCCGATGGGACGCAGCAGGGGCAGAACAGCTGGCCGCGGACGGGATACGGCGGTCCGTGTCCGCCAAGCGGCACCCACCGGTACATCTTTTCTCTGTATGCGCTGGACATCACCCTGGATTTGGAGCCAAGTGCCACAGACAAGGCCGTGCTGCTTGAGGCTATGGAGGGACACGTCCTGGCAGAGATCGCACTGACCGGACTCTACGAGCGCCAGCGTTAGCGGTGTTCTTGGGTTGTTGCTATAATGAGTCGGCTTTCTCAGTATCCCAGCATCTGGCGAAGGAGCGACCGCTATGCCCTCAACGCGCTACTGCCGCTTTTGCGGCAACGCTCTGAGAAGCCCTGATGCGCGATTCTGCTCCGCGTGTGGTCGGGATCTGGTCGTAGGTTCCTCGCCATCTGCAGAGCAACAATCTCCGTGTCTGATGCTGCGGATCCCTGGCCAGTTGCCACGCGAAATCCCCTTGGTCGATCGTGTCCTCACGCTGGGGCGCGATCCGGCCAACCGGATCGTTGTCCCGGTGCCCTATGTCTCGGCGCACCATGGATGCTTCGAGCGTTGCGGAGATGTGTGGACGTACACCGATCAAGCCAGCACGAATGGTACCTATGTCAATGGACAGCTGGTCGCCAGTGTTGATCTACACGCGGGCGATGTCCTGCGGATCGGTGATCCCCACGGTAACGCGGTGGGCTTGAACTTCCGACGCCCCTCTGAGGCCGCGCTGCCGGAT
>JAGHDT010000291.1 GCA_021159805.1 Anaerolineae bacterium | reverse complement strand
TCCCTGGCCACACCGTATCCCTGATTCTGGACTTTCAGTCTCAGACGAGACCACGTGTTAGCGACCAGGCCATCGTGCTGAATCTCCAAGGTCACCAAAGGCAGTCCCAGGCATTCTGCATCGCGGCGCCGGGCCGTACTTGCACGGTCGGCCATGCCCACCAAGGTGAACAGCTGTGCTGCCGCGCTCCACGCTTCAGACTGCCCATCCATCAAGGCCTCGCGATCGCCGATCGACTCAGCGTGGCGCACCCAAGCCTTAGCCGCACGCGTGAGGTCACCCTCAGCCTGCCACACGCGAGCCGCCTTCGACCACCGTCCCGCTGCCTCATGGGCAAATGCAGGCACCGGATAGGTCAATGCCGTCACCCGTCCGGAGCAGTCCACAGTCACAACATAGGGTCCGTTGTGGTCGCCCGGCGCCAAGGCAGGGGCAGTCTTGGTCTCCTGGGCCATAGTGACCTGCCATAGCAGACTACCCGTGCGCCGATCGACGCCATATAGATGGCGGTCGTTGCCGGCTATGCACAGGAGATCACCATCAAGTGTCGGCGATGCTGTAACATAAGCTCCGGTACGGTAGACCCATTGACGCGAACCGTCCAGCAGGCTCAGTGCGTAGACGCCGTCGCGCGCACCAACAAAGACGCGCCGTCCATCGGATACCGGGCTGGTGAGACGCTTGCCGCGCGGGCCGACCTGTGTCTCCCAGACCAAACGTCCGGCATCCCGCGTCAAAGCCAACACTGACCCCGAACTGAGAACAGCAACCACATAAGGCCCTGCGACCAACGGGGTCTGATCCAACTGCACGCCCGACAGAACACCATCGATGTCGAAACGCCAACGCACATCACCGCTGCGATCGATCGCCAACAGCGATGGAGCCCCACACGGAACATAGACCTGCTCTGTGTCACACGCCGGAGGCACCGGGGCTACCCGCACCGGCGACGCGACATCAACGATGATCTCTCCTGTCTCGCGGTGCAGCAGAACGACACGGCGTGAGTCACCTGTGAGTGCTACCAGATCGCTGGAGAACGCTGCAGCCGAGATCTGATTGACCTCCAGAGCTGCCTCCCACAGGATGCGTCCGCTGTGCGTCACAGAGACAACTGAACTCCCTTCGGACGTTGGACCCAGGCTAAGTAAACTTGCCAGTGCGCACGTCCCCGAGTCACCGGAGAGCCCCCCGACCACGGCATTCTCAAAGCGATGCTCCCAGGAGGGCTGCCCGGTTGAGATATCCAAGGCGCGCAGAACGCCCCCTTGTGATTCCCGTCCCGAAGTCTGGTACGCAATCAGACAGGTCGTTCCCAATACCACGGGGGCTGCCATGGGTTGCCCGGGCAGCAGGACGGACCAAGCTGGCTGTGGCTCAGCCACACCTGCCACGGGACCATAAGGTTGCGGTCCGGCATCCGGGACGAGCGCTGACTCAGGCATAGGCGCCAGATCAATATCTTCCCGGGCTACACGTATGTAGGACACAAGATCAGCAATCCGACGGCGGTGCGCCATGTGGCTCACAAGCTCGCGTGCCAGCATCGACAAGGAAGGGCCGGCCAACGACTCTGCGTCAACCTCAAGATCGAAACACAGCGTGCGCAGCTCGTTGAGGCTGAACCTCTGCACGAGGAGCCGACGAAGGTACACCAGATATGCCTGATCTGTAAGTCCAGCTGTGGATGCCATCGCAGGGCTTTCTTCTAGTAGAAATCAGCTTCTATCAAGTATACGTCCTACGTGCAGTTCCACAAGCGGATCAGACTTCCAGAAACAGCTTCATCAGATCGCCCAATGAAGCCGTCGCCAAGCACATAGTGGTATCGGCTACACCGTAGTAGAATCTCACCTCACGGAGGGTTCCAGGATTGTGCCGCCCGGCAACAGAACGTCATTGCGGAAGCCATCCAGGACATCATACGGGGCCCCCGGCGTTCAGTCAAAGTCTGTCGTCCACTCGGGGTGGCGAGCGTGCTCAAAGAGGCGCGCGATGATAGGCGGCGTCACACGGCCCAGCGAGAGCTCGGGGAGCTCGTCTTCCGCGAAGAATTCAGCGCCACCGGTCTCGATCGACGTCGCCGGCCGGCCACCGATGAGATCACAGAGAAAGAACAGCTTGTAGATCCCGTAAGGCGTTGGTGGCGTGTGGCCGTGAAGTCGCCGATCGTAAACTGCCAACAACTTGGACGCTCCCACCCGGAAGCCGGACTCCTCCCATACTTCACGCTCGACGGCCTCGCTGGGACGGTCGTTGACATCTGCCCATCCACCGGGCAGCGTCCAGCGGCCGCCATCCATCAGCTCCCGCACCAGCAAGATACGTTCCTCCTGGAAGACGACACCTCGAACATCCACTTTGGGCGTCTCATAGCCGAGCGCCCCCGCAAACAGCTCACAGATCATCTGGAAGTCAGTCCCAGTCTGTGCCGCAGCAATCTCGGCGGCGATTTCCTGTATCTGCTTGTACCGGTCTAGGTCAAAAGGACTCTCAGCATACGTGAGACCGGACTGCGCAATACTGCGGAGTGACTTCACCCAAGTCAGCCAACCTTCCCATGATGCTGGTTGTGAGGGATCGCTCTTCATGGTATCCTTTCGGTACATAACCTAGGTCACCCATTGGACCCAAACAATGCGCACGTCAGCCATAGCGGGCCTCTGCCGTTGCGGACTCTCTCTCCGGTCTTGGCTCCCGGCCCAATACATATGCCCTTGAACCTGTGACCTTTCGTGTGGTATAGTGTATACACGTCTAGTGTTTCAGATGAGCTGCAGACTATGAAGCAGTCTTCGAACCTGCCCGATTACGACGCTGCGAGAGCACATTCCTTGAAACCAGAGCTCTACCCCACGCTCTCTTGCCATACACTCTGGTACACAAGAGACGAAGCCGCCAGTTCAGAGGTGGCAATTCAACCTGGCAGAGATACAGACACACGTTGACGCCAGCCGGCCACGGGCGGTGGCACCCCTCATCTTCACCGCGTCACCGAGCTTGATCGACCCACAGACTAGGAGGTAGTATGGCAGATCGAAATGAACCCTGCGATGGCTCGCCGATGCCCCAACCCACGGACGAAACCGACAGTTCAGTGCGTCAAACCGGGAGGACCATTGGTCTAGCATTGCTTGGAATTGCCGTCTTGATACCGGGTGTCTGTTTCTACTTGAGCAAGTATTTCGCCGACCGACGCCGAGCTACCTTCAGGCGCCACCGTCCATCTCAGCGAGATGACTCACGTTTCACAGAGAGCCACCGCGCCCCGGAACGCATTCGCATCCCAATCAGCGAAGAGACTCTGGGAATCGACAGTAGGCCCGACGTGCCGGCGCCGACAGCAGTAGCCGCCCCACCTGAGCAACCGGAGGCCAGGCCAGCCCCGTTCGTGGGTAGTACCGAACGGGACAAGTTCCACAAACCCGCGTGTCGCTGGGCACATCAGATCCAAGCCGCCCACCTCATCTCATTTGAGACACGCTCAGAAGCGCTCGAAAAAGGGTATGCGCCCTGTGGGAGCTGCAAACCCTAGCAGGTAGCCGAGGATACAGTTGAGGCCGATCTCACGGCGAGACAGGCCTCAAGTCTTGGCCAATGTTGTCCCCAAACGGACATCCGGATCAACTTAGGATCGCGAGCCGTTCACACCCGTGGATCGGCAGAGCCTTCAGAGGGCAAAGGGAGTTGGATGAAGAACGTGCTCCCTCTGTTCAGGGCACTGTCCACCCACACACGACCGCCATGGCGCTCCACAATCGACTTGACCAGTGCCAGTCCCAGGCCTGTGCCTTGGATATGGCCCGTCTCACGTCGCTTGATACGGTAGAATGTCTCAAACAAGCGCTCTTGGTCGGCGGGTGAGATGCCAATACCATTGTCGGTGACGTGGATCGTGGCAGTGTCCTCAGTGATCTCCAAGCCTACATCCACCTCCCCCCCCGACGGGGTGTACTTCACGGCATTGTCGACCACATTGCTCACTGCCTGTCGCAGAAGTGCGCGGTCTCCGACGACGGTCGGCGACCCTTTAGAGGGTTCCAATCTGAGCTCCACGCCGATGGCATTCGCTCGCGCACGGATAGCCTCGACGGCCTCCACCATGATGAGACCCAACCGGCACGGCTCTTTGCGAATGCCGACACCGGCTTCAACGCGGCGCAGGTCCAGAAGATCGCCCACTAGGCCGTTCATCTGCTCAATGCCCTCAAGAATCCGTTGCACATAGTCACGCTGCCGGTCGTTCAGTTCGCCGACCATTGAGAGCATGGTCGTGTAACCACGCATAAACGTCAGCGGCGCGCGTAGATCGTGAGACACTGTCGCTACGAAATCAGACTTGAGGGCATCAAGTTCCTTGAAATGCGTGACATCGCGCATAACAACTACC
>JAGHDT010000526.1 GCA_021159805.1 Anaerolineae bacterium | reverse complement strand
GCCAGCGCATCCAGCGTTGCATCGAGCGGGCTCTCAGCTTCGTCGACTCCGACAAAGTGTCGCCAGAGGAGACGCCGCTGTGGGTATGTCGGCACGGGGAAGGCAATTTGCAGCAGTCGCCGGCTGCGCGGGCTGCCCTTGGGGTGCCAAAGACGCTGGCCCGCCAGTATCAGTGGGCCAGGGAAGGCGTTGAGTTCGTAGAGCAATGAGGGTGGTGTCGTGTCGTTGACCAGGCAGACATCCCAGCCGCTCAACATGGGGATGGCGTTCAGCAGTCGTGCGTCGCGCAGTGCGATCTGCACGGCACGCTGCGGGTCTATTTTGCGCTTCTCCGTCAGACCGGTCAGATCCACAATCAGCAGTGGCTTCCCGGTCAACTGCGCAAGCACCGCCGCTGCAGCGCGTTTCAGGTCCTCATCGGGCCCGTGGAAGAGGTAGATCGCGGGTTCAGTGCCCTGCGCCAACGCCTGTGTGATCTCCGGGTTGACAAAGGCATCTGGGATGGTCTCCGGCGCGCGGGTATACGACAGATAGCCCATCAGTACCGCGTGGGGCCGGTAGCTGCCCAGCAGCCAAGCGAGCAGGCCTTCGTCGATCTGCAATGTGTGAGCCAGAAGCGGCGCTTCTTGGCCGCCGGCCGGCGCGCTGTCAGCCGGTGGCACAAGCTCAATGAGGTGATGGCGCACCAGTGGCGCATCAGGGTTGAACAGGGCCAGCAGGTTCAGGCGGGCAATTCCCGGCTCGGCCAGTAGATCCAGGGCCAGGTTGACCGTCGGCCGTTTCTTGGTCACGTCATCCTGCAGGTACCCGTAGATGCGCTCATACCGCAAGTCAACCGAGGGTGCGATGCACAGCAATAAGACGTCGATCTCGAAGCGGCTGAGCCCAAAGGTCTGGACCAGGTGTACCAGCGGCAGTCGATGTCCCTGCTTTATGGCTTCGTCGAGGATGGCCGTCGACTCGGCCTGAATCCGAACAGCGCTGCGCTCCAGCGCCTGCGTGGCCTCGGCGGGCAGCGTCGTGGTCTGGCCCCAGTTGGTGCTCAGGGGGCGTGCCAACAGGGCGTTGGCTTCATCATCGGAGACGTACAGGCCGCGGAAGGCGTCACCCGGGTTCTGTCCGGCAAGTTGCCACAGCTGGACGGCGCGTTGCAGGCGCAGATCCACTCTCTGCAGTTCGACCTGCAGGTGATAGCTGTCCATGCTTGCTCGAGATCGCGTTTGCTCTGTCACTTCTGCGTCCCCCGTCGTAGTCGTGAATGAGAGTAGGTGAATTAAAGCGATCAGTGTCTGCTTAAACCACACGCATATTATACGACATATTCTGAAACTATGCAATGCCTCTATTTCACTGGGTGTGTTGTGGTCGGGGTCGAGTTTCTGAGACAGAAGCTGCGGTCGACAAGGGTGCAACCCGAAGAAGAGACGAACCCTGAGGTCCGCAGGATCATCTGAACAGCATATCTTCTCTGCGTGGGCATTGGTCTGATAGAGAAGGCTGAAATCCGAAGAAGACGACCCACCGGGTCATCTGTACGAATTGGGTGCTTGATCGGCGGCTGCTCGCCCCGACCCTTCTGGACAACGGGTCACGCTTGTGCAGATTTCCATCTGGCTCCCTTCCTCGCAGGGAGGAGCTGGTGAGAGCGATACACGATGACTGCCTGGGGCACGCAGACGGGGCGGGGCAGCCTAGGCCCCCGGTCCATGCATTTCCCCGGAGGGCAAAGCAGAGGCATCACCGTAAGCCTGAATCAGCGGTCCAATCGAGAGTAGTGAAACGCTGCCTTCAACTGGTTCATCAGAACTGGCCGTCTCGCGCAGCACTGATCCTGCAGCCTCTGTCTGTGGTAGAATGCAGCCTATGGCAAGCCACGAAGTGTACTTCAGGCAAAACTGGGCGGTGCTGCAGCAGGCCGGTCTCTACCGGCCCGGCGCGAACCCAACCTACGGGAACCCAGCTTTTGAGGCCGCGTCGTTCCGCGCTTTGATCGTGCGTCTGTCGCCGTTCCGCGACGTGATGAAATCCGCACCGCATCTCTTTCTCTTTCAGGCCGTACGGCGTGCGCTGCCCGATGCCTACATCGATATGGCTTTCCTGCCTCCGGAACACGACCGCGCCCGGTGGCTGGCCGACGGTTTGCCGCTCCTGATCGGGACGCAGTCCCGCCGCGACATCGCTGACTTCGATGTTGTCCTCATCTCCAACGCTTACTCACTGGAGCTGATCAACCTGCCATATCTGCTCCACCATTCGGGGATTCCCATGTTGGCGGGCGAGCGTGATGGAGCGTGGCCGCCGCTGATTCTGGGGGGCTCCAACGCGATGGCCTCGCAGATGGTGCTGACGCCGGAGGGCGGCAGCATCGTGGATGCCCTCTTCTATGGCGAGGGGGAGCGAGAGGTAGAAACGTTGATCCAGGCACTGGCCCAGACGCTGGACGCCAATGACCGTGCAGCCAAACGGGAGCGGTTGATGGCGGCAGCCGGCAGCATCACGGGGCTTTGGGTGGCCAACGGCCCGCCGGATCAGCACGTGATCGAGGCGATCTGCCACGCTCCGCAGAGCGAGGACCTGATCGTCGAGTATCCCTCGCTCAACTGTGAAGAGGCCTCCACCGCGCGCTTGCAGGTGAACTTCGGCTGCCCGGCATTCTGCACTTTCTGCTTTGAAGGGTATGATCGCAAGCCCTACCGTGAGGTGTCCCTCGACCAGATCCTGGCAGCCGCGGGCCGGCTGAAGGTGGTCCAGGGCGTTGAGGCCGTGGATGTCTACAGCTTCAACTTCAACACCCACGAGCAGATCCTGGCCTTGATGCTGGAGCTCAACCGGCGCTTTGAGCGGGTCCATGTCAAGAGCCAGCGTGTGGATCTCCTGGCGGTGATGCCCAGCCTGATGGAGGCCGAGGTCAAAGCCGACAAGCGCAGTTTCACCCTTGGCGTTGAGGGGATCAGCAATCGTATGCGCGCGTTCCTGCACAAGAGCCTGTCGGATGCTGAGATTGAGTCCGTGCTCGTGCGGTTGATGCGGCAGAAGATCCGTGAGATCAAGCTCTTCTATATCCTGACCGGGCACGAGGATCAGGCGGATCTCGATGAGTTTCACCGATTCGTCGTGCAGCTCAAGGCGTGGCGCCGCCAGTATAGCAGAGGCCTCCGCATCGTCTTCAGTTTCGGACTGCTGATTCGCTTGCCCCTCACGCCGTTGCGCTACGATCGCCTCTTCCTGGAGGAGGAGGCCTGGCGACGGATCACGGGACCGGTCAAGTCATCGTGCGAGACCAACGGCTTCGAGTTCCGGCTGGCCACGCCCTGGGATGAGTATGCGGCCTCTCAGGTGTTGGCGCTGGGCGGGTCCTGGCTGTGGGAGCCGGTGATCGAACTCGCGAGACAAGGGTACCTGTATGATCTGGTGCTCACGCCCGGCTACTGGGCCGCCCTCCGTGCCTGGAT
The DNA here is from genome assembly GCA_021159805.1 of Anaerolineae bacterium. Classification (GTDB taxonomy): domain Bacteria; phylum Chloroflexota; class Anaerolineae; order B4-G1; family SLSP01; genus PWVB01. The sequence goes on along the minus strand of JAGHDT010000526.1, from coordinate 4,073 downwards.
GGAGGAACACGGGTATTGGACCGATGCCTTCCTTGGGGAAAAGGGTCCGGATGCCGAGTTCCCGCTCGACTTCGTGAAGCCCAGCGTCAGGCCGGGGATGCTCTACCATCAGTACCAGCAGGCCATGGCCGGCGTGGATGAGGGGTACTGCTTGGGCGAGGTCGGCAACCCGGACGCGGCGGGCGAACCGGGGCGATGTCTGGGCTGCGATGCCTGCACGACGCCCGAGGAGCGGGCTGCCATCACCCAGCACCAGATGCAGCTCCCTGGCACGAGCTATCTGCGCGAGTTGGAGCAGACTATGCGGAGCAAGTGGCGGCTGCAGCCGGTCTACGCAGGGGTCAGCCTGCCGCCCGTAGTGGCTGCAGCCGATTCCGCGTGGCTCAATGCCTATCTGATGCGTAGCTTGTTGGCGGCACGCCCGGACCTGGCCGGCAATCTGCTGTCGGTGCAGGAGAGCCTCTTCACGACAAAGACGAACGCCTCGCGCTATGCAGGCCTCTACGGAGAGACCGTGGTCGCGCTGAAGGCCTGGGATCGGCAGGCGTTGGGCCAGGCCCTGCAGATGGCGCAGACACTGCCAGGCGACGTGCGCTTCCTGGGCTTCCTGGACGCGTTCGAGCCTGGGGGTTTCGATCGCGCACGGCTGCACCTTTCGTTGGACGCCGTCCATTTCCCCGACGCCGGTCGGCAGCTGCGGACCTATCTGCAGGGCAAGTACGTGCCGGTCAATCTGCGTGGTGCGGGGCGTGGCTATCTGTATGACATACCGCCAAAGGCCAGGAAGAAGCGCGTGCTCTTTGAGGGGAAGTTCAGTGAGACGGATGGCAGGTTTGACCTGGATCTGGTCGTCAGCCCCAAGTTCGACCTTGTGGATTACCTGAAGTCGTTCACCGAACCGGGGCGCTATCGTGAAGCACTGGTCAAGGTGGTGCAGTTGATCCTATGACCCGATACTTTGTCCCCGCGCGCGAGATGCGCATTGAGATGATCGTGGTGAACTCACGTTTCATCGCGTCGGCGGCGCCGGCCTTTACGGTGGAGGAGGCGCGTGCCTTCGTTCATCAGGTGAAGGCAGAGTTCGCCGATGCCTCCCACAACGTGGCGGTCTTTGTGATCGGCCGCGGCAACAGCGTCATCGCACACTCCACGGATGATGGCGAACCGTCGGGCACGGCAGGGCGTCCGGCGCTGGCCGTGCTGCAGGGTAGCGGAATCGGCGATGTCGTGGTGGTAGTGACGCGTTATTTCGGTGGCACAAAGCTTGGCACGGGCGGTCTGGTCCGGGCCTATGGTGATGCGGTGCGCGAGGTCTTGAAGGTACTGCCGCTCGCGGAGAAGGTGCCGACGCAGACGTTGATGCTGGCGGTGCCCTACAATCTCTTCGGGCGCGTGCGGCTGGCGATCGAGGCGTTGCACGGTGAGACCCAGGATGAGGAGTTCGCAGCAGATGTGACCGTCGTCGTACGGCTTGCCGCGGGCCAGGTTCCGGCCTTCCAGGAGCGGCTCCAGGAGCTCTCAGCCGGCCGGATCGAAGCCGAGGTGATGGAGGTTGATGACGAGACCATCATGCCGGTTGGGATGGTGGGTGCTGACATCCTCTAGCACCTATCCCAGATTGAGCAGCGCTACGGCTGCCACGGCCACGGCAACGCCCAGCTGGTTTCGCCCTGTCAGCCGTTCCTTCCAGAAGACCGAGCCGGCGACGAACGCAAGGATGACCCCTGCCGCCGAATAGACCGCGTAGACGATGGCCGAGTGCCCTTGCAGCCGTGGCGCGCGCAGACTCCCCACCAGGAAGAAGGTGGAGAAGAAGTTAGGGATCCCCAGCAGCAGCCCCCGCAAGAACGAGCCTCGGTACAAAGGCCGGCGTCGGACGAGGACTGAGCCCCAGGTCAGTACCCCTGAGACGGTGAAGATCAGGAGCATGAAGACAAAGCGTTCATCCCCGGGCGCCAGTGTATTGAAGAGATTGGCCCACAGATCGACGCAACCAAAGACGACGAGCAATGTGGGAAAATACCACAGGGCATTGCGATCTATGCGGGTGCTGGTCCCTGCCCTGGCTATCTTCCCTGGCGCCTGGCCACCTGGGTCTGCTTTGCCCGTCGCCGCTTTTCTGAAGGGGCTGAGGAGCAAGAAGGCTGCGAAGGCACCGGCGATGCCCAATGCGGTGACCGGTGTGAGATGCTCACCCAGCACCAGTAGGGCAAAGAGGATGGGGATGCTCAGCGAGAGGCGGGCGACCGAGCCGGCCAATGACACACCGTAGCGCCGGATGCCCCACATCTGCAGGTAGAAGGCGCTGGGCCAGAGTAGGCTACCACCGAGGCCCAGAAGCAGTGTTGGTGTGCTGATGGACAGCCTGCCGCCTGCGTCAGCGGCAGGCTGTAGGAGCACAAAGGCCCACCCAACTGCACTGGCCGTCAAGTAGTTGCTGGCCAGGACGACCTCGGTGTCGGCCCCATGCGTCTCGTTGTCCTTGATCAGCAGCGAAATGCTGAATGAAGCTAGAATTGCGAGAATCAGATAGCCCATCCACACCTCCGGATCGCCGTATGATAGCATAGATCCGAGGTGCGACGCGTCGGCGAGGGTGTGATTTGATGTTTGCTGGGTGTCACAGCGCGGGGTGAGGTCTCTGATCTCTCGGGGATCGACAGAGCCGATCCCAAGGAGAGTGGCACCGAATGGAAGAGGCCCAGGAGCTGAGCGACTGCATCGGTATCATTGATCCCGGGCCTTGGTAAGTAGGTCCTCTACACCCAGGGTCTGAGCCATATCTTGCAGGTAAGCCCAGTCCAGCCGGTCCTGTTGTACGTTCATGACACCCAGAACGTCACGCCACTGGCGATCAGACACCTGGTGACCTTTACGGTACCACTCAAGCTTGGCCAGGATGATGTCTTCTGCGCTCATCACGTACGCAGATTCGCCGGCAGTGTCGCCAATCTGCAGTCGTTGGCGACGCTGCAACTGAGCTGTGTCAAAAGGTCTAGCCTTGCTGACGAAGATATCCACCTTGAACATTGTTTCCAGATGCAGAAGGTTGAAAGATGCGCGTCGCGCCACAGCATCGCGAATCATGGTCTCGTCGGCGTAGAACTCAGCCCCTAGCTTCTCAATCAGCTTATCCACGCGCCGTTGATCAAGATCGGCGACAATGTCGACGTCCATTGTGGCACGCGTCGTGCCGTGAGTTGCGCTGGCAACTGAGCCGCCAATGGCATACGAGATGTCCAGTTCCTCAAAGATGCGGGTAACGAACAGCGTCACATCAAGTGGACTTTGGGGCATACCCAGGCTCTTCCACGGGCCCATAGGCCCGCGCAGCAAGATCCTCGCCCACGAGCAGGGCTGCCAGGCGACGGCGTAGCTGGGGTTCGGTCTCGTCAGGGTGCCGCATCCGCAGGCCGGCCATCGCGAAGCTGACCACAGTCTCGCGCATCCGGAATACCCGATCAAGTTTCTCGTGCGGCGTCATCTGCCGCCAAGCAGCCAGCAGGAGAGCTTCGACTTCGGGGTGTGTATCTTCAGAGAGAATCGCCATATCTGGTCTCCTATTCCCAGTGTAGCACAGGAATGCCATATCGCACAGGAGACAGGTGCGTCCTGGCAGTCTTGACCCCGAGGCCGGCGTGTAACTGATCGATTGTGGGCCACCTCTGCACTCGAATCCAATTGCGTCAGCAGACGTCCGGCTCCTGCCCCAATGGTGAAATGCCGCCGGTGCGACCCGCTGATCTAGCCGTGCAGCCTGGTCGGATGCTGCTCCGCTCTGGAAGGCAAGCCCCTTCTCCGGTGGGTCATCGCTACTGCAGAGAGACGAGGCGAACGGGGCGCCGCAATCCAGCCGGGGGCCGCCTCTGGCTGTTGACGGGCGTCTGCGCCGCGCCTATACTGGGGATATCGATTGGCTCGTAGACGATACAGGGTGCTCCATTGTGCAGGAGGTGCCTCATGCGGAAGATCGTCATTACTGTCGATGGTATCACGCTGGCTGCGACGTTGAACGAGAGCCCGACTGCGACTCAGGTCTGGGAGGCTCTGCCGATCCAGGCGCACGCCAGCAT